>CALVQY010000043.1 GCA_944358355.1 uncultured Bacilli bacterium
CTAGAAGAGGGTGCTAAGGCAAAAGAAATAGAAATTGCTAAAAATCTTCTTAATATGGGTATATCTAAAGAAAATATAATTAAGGCAACAAATTTAAGTGAAGAAGAGATAAATAATTTACTAAAAGAATTAAATAGCTAATAACAATAGGAGGCATAAGATTGTGGATGAGTTAGTAAAACTAGGGCTTGATGATAAATTTGGAGTAGTATATGATAATGAGATGATAAAGATGGCATACCTATAGAAGTAGTATCTAAAAATACAGGTTTAAGTGTAGAGAAATTAAAAGAGTTAAAGAAAGAAGGATAATCGCTTCTTTCTTTAATCCTAATAAAAGAGGTGTTGATATGGAATTTAAATTTACTGATAACTCTATTTATATCGTACCTAATAGTTTAAAATTAAAACTATTAGAAAAGCTTTCTATTGATAACAAAATCTATAATATTACTTTTATCAGCTTAGAAGAAGTAGAAAAACACTATTTTTTTGATATAAAAGAAGAAGCTTTACTATATCTATTAGATAAAACTAATGAAAATATAAACGTCTTAAAAACAATGTTAAAGAACCTTTATAAAATAGATTTAACTAAAGAATATAAAGAAACAAAATTAAATAATCTAAAAAACTTATATTACGATTTAAAAGATAATAATTTTTTAATATTTGATAAAGGGTATAAAGATTATCTATTAACTAAAAGCGTTTATATATTAGGATATAGTATGTTAGAACCCTATGAGAAAAATATGCTTGATAGTATTAATACTAATTATCTAAATATCGAAAGTTCCTTATCCATAGATAAAGTATATAAATATCATTCTATGAAAGATGAAATTATTGGTACAGCTTTAAAAATAAGAGAACTTAATAGTAAAGGAATTAGTTATAATAAAATCTTCTTAGCAGGTATTGATAATAGTTATAACTATTTACTTAAAACTATTTTTAAGATGTTTGATATACCTTTATATTTAAAATCTACTAATAAAATAACTTCTTTAATAAGTATTAAAGAATATCTAAAAGATAAAGATATTAATCATATTAAAGATATTAATCTAAAATCTAAAATTATGAAAATAGAAGAAGATTTAAGTTATGCTAAAAATAGTAAGTACTATGATATTTTATTAGAAGAAAGATTGAAAAATACTTATTTAGATAATGTAGAGTTAGTAGAGAAAGTTAAAGTCTTAAATGAAGCGATAGAAGTTCCTTATTTAATTAATGATGATGAGTACTTATTTGTTTTAGGTTTTAATCAAAACTTCTTACCTAAAATTTATAAAGATGAAGAGTACTTAAGTGATAATCTAAAGAAAAAATGTAATTTAAATACTTCCATTATTAAAAATAAAATAAGTAAGAATAATTTAATTAAAGTCTTAGGAACTATTAAAAATCTTACAATATCCTATAAATTAACATCTCTAACTAGTGAATATGTTAAATCTAGCTTATTAAATGAATTTAACTTAGAAGAAATAGATGAAATTTCTTACAATTACAATTATAGTAAAGATTTTAATAATTATATAACTAGTACCGTCTTAGACACTTATTATAAATATCATGAAAAAGATAAAGACTTTGACTTTTTAACTACCAATGTAGATACTAGTAAATATACAAGCTTTGACCATAAGTTTAAAGGTATTAATAAATCTATTACTCCTTACAGCTTATCTTATTCTAGTATTGATGACCTTGCTAAATGCCCTTTTAAATATTACTTAAAATACATCTTAAAACTAGATAACTTTGAAAGTAGTTTTAATACTAAAATAGGTAATATCTTTCATAGTGTCTTAAAGGATAGTTATAGTGATAATTTTTCTTTTGAAAAATCTCTAAGTAGAGCCTTAAATGATAATCCATTAGAAAAATCCGAGACTGTTTTATTTAAAAGATTAGAAAATGAATTAAAAGAAATAGTTAGTTATAATAAAGAACAAGAGAAAAGAAGTTTTCTTAGTGAATTTTATGGAGAGAAAAGATTAGAAATTCCTCTTAGTAATCATGCCACTCTAAAAGGGTTTATTGATAAAATATTATTTAAAGAATTCCATGATAAGACTTATTACGCTGTCTTTGATTATAAAACAGGAAGCGCTACTTTAAACTTAGATTATTTAAGTGAAGGACTATATTTGCAACTACCTTTATATATATACTTAATAAATAAAAGTAATTTATTTAAAAATGCTACCTTTGTTGGTTTCTTTTATCAGTACTTATTACAGAACTATAAAGATAAAGAAGAGTGGGCTAAGAATCTAAAATTAGTAGGATATACTACAGATGATAAAATAATTCTTTCCTACTTAGATGAAGATTATGAAACTGATTCCTTTGTTAAAGGGTTAAGTGTTAAAAAAGATGGAGAACTATCTAGTAGAAGTAAAATATTAAGTAATAGTGAACTAGAAGATATGCTAAATAGTATTAGCAAAGCCTTAGAAAAGTCTCTTGAAATAATAGATAATAATGACTTTAAAATCGCTCCTAAAATAATCAATAACAAAAACATTTCTTGTGAGTTCTGTCCTTTTAAAGAAGTATGTTTTGTAACGGCCAGTGACTATGTTTATCTTGAAAAGAAAGGAGATGATTAGATTATGCCTAAATTTACAGAGGAACAACAAAAAGCGATAGATTTAGAGGGAACAAATCTATTAATCAGTGCCGGAGCAGGTTCAGGTAAGACAGCAGTTTTAACAGAGCGTGTTTTAAGAAAAATAAAAGAAGGTACCCATATCAATGAGCTCTTAATCTTAACCTTTACTAATAAAGCAGCCCTTGAAATGAAAGAACGTGTTAGAAAGAAACTTAAAGAAAATGAATTATTCGATGAGCTAGATTTACTTGATAGTAGTTATATTACAACCTTTGATGCATATTCCCTTGCTTTAGTAAAAAAATATGCTGATACTATTCATCTATCACAGTCTATAACAATCGCTGAATCTAGTATTTTAGATCTTGCGAAAAAAGAATTATTAGATGAAATATTTTTAGACTATTATGATAAATGTCCTAAAGATTTCCTTAATCTTATTACTAAGTTCTGTCTTAAAGACGATAAAACAATCAAGAAGAGAATATTAGAACTAAATGATACTCTAGATTTAAAATTAGATAAACAAAATTTTATTGATACTTATATATCTAAATATTATAGTAATGAAGTAATAGATAAATATATTAGTGAATATTTAGAACTTCTTAATACAAAAAAAGAAGAAATTATAAATCTATACGAAGAAGTTAGAAGTAGAGCATCTGATAAATACTTAAGTGATTTACAAGATATCTTTAAAGACTTTATTGAAAGTGATAATACATATGAAGGAATGAGAAATACTTTAGTAGAAAAACTACCTAGTTCTAGAAAAGGTAAAGAAGATGTCGATAAAGAGACTTTAGAAAATTTAAAAGACCTTTTAAATGGATTTAAAGACTTAGTTATATATGAAAGTATAGATGATATTAAAACAAGTATTATTAAGACTAAAGAATATATTTCTGTAATATTAGAACTAGTAAAAGAATTAGATAGACGCTTTACTTTATATAAAAAAGAAAACAATTACTACACATTCATGGATATAGAAAAAATTGCTATCAGTCTTGTTCGTGATAATTTAGAGATTAGAGAAGAAGTAAAGAATTCTTTTAAAGAAATATTAATAGATGAATATCAAGATACTAATGATATTCAAGAAACATTTATTGGTTATATTTCTCATAATAATGTTTATATGGTTGGTGATATTAAACAGTCAATCTATCGCTTTCGTAATGCCAATCCTTCTATTTTTAAAGATAAATATGATAACTATAAAAAAGGAAAGGGTGGTAGGGTAATAGACCTTGCTAAAAATTTTAGAAGTAGAAAAGAAGTCTTAGATGATATTAATCTATTCTTTTCTCATATCATGGATGATGACTTAGGAGAAGCAGACTATAATAATGGCCATGCCATGGTCTTTGGTAATATGACATATGAGACAAGTGCAAAAACATCTAATAATAACTACTTAGAGATATATACTTATGATGTTAAAGATAAAGAGTATAGTAAACTAGAAAAAGAAGCTTTTATCATTGCTAATGACATTAAAGAAAAAATAAATAGTAAGTACTTAGTCTATGATAAAGATGAAGATATCCTAAGAGAAATAGAGTATCGAGACTTTGTTATTTTATTAGATAGAGCGACTGATTTTACTACTTATAAACAAGTCTTTGAATATTTAGGCCTACCTATTACCTTATACGAAGATGAAAAAACTAGTGGAAGTACTGATTTATATCTTTTAAAGAATTTCTTTATAATAGCAAAGGCAATAATTACTAATACCTTCGATATCAAATTTCGTCTTGCCTTTACATCCGTCGCTCGAAGTTTTCTTTTCTCATATACCGATGATGAAATCTATCAGTGTTTAGTTAATAACACTTATAAAGACACTACAGTTTTTAAATTATTTAAAGAAACATTAGAAAACATTGATGAATTAACTCCCGTCATTTATTTAGAAAATATTTTAGATAAATTAAATTATCTAGATAAGCTTACTTTAATAGGAAATATAGATATCAACTCTAGCAGAATGGAATATTTCTATAATCTAATAACAAACTTAGAAAACAGTAATTTTACCATTCTTGATGTTAGTGATTACTTAGAAAAAATTAATAATGAAAAATTAGAGATAAAGCTTGCTATAAGCAAAGAAGATAGTAATAGTGTTAAGATTATGACTATTCATAAATCTAAAGGACTAGAATATCCTATCTGTTACTTTGCAGGATTTTATAAAGACTTTAATAAAGATGAATATAAAAGTAATGTCTTATTTGATGATACTTATGGTATTATTATTGATGAAGTAGATACTAATAATAAACTAATTACTAAGACCCTTTCCTTAGAAAAACTAAAACAAAAAGATATTAGTGAGAAGATTAGACTATTATATGTCGCTTTGACACGAGCTAGAGAGAAAATGATAATAGTTATGCCTAACATCGAAAACGATAAAGAAATAGGTAGTATTGTTAGTACTTATGAAAGACTAAACTATACTAACTTTGCTAAGATGGTTATTAGTGTTGCTCCTTTATTTAAAGATAAAACTAAAGAGATAACTGATATTAAAGATATATCTAAAGCCTATTTAGAAGTTAAAAAAATTAATTCTAAAATAGATAATAATGTTAAAGAATTAGAGATTATCCCTTCTATTTATGATAAGGGCATTAAAGAAAAAGAGACATATCATAAAGAAAATGGAGATGTAAAAACAGAAGAAGAAATAAAACTACTAGAGATAGGAAGAAATGTTCATACACTATTTGAGAGAATTGACTTTATTAATAATAAATTACCTTATATAGAAGATAATTATTATAAAGAAAAACTTACTAAGTTTCTTAATAGTTCCTTCATAACTAAATATAAAGACTATAAAAAATACCAAGAATATGAATTTATTTGGGTGAATAGTAATAAAACTTATCATGGTAAAATAGACTTATTATTAGTAGGGGACAAAGAATCTATAATTATTGATTACAAGCTTAAAAATACTAAAGATAAAGCTTATATAGACCAATTAAATGGCTATAAAGAAGTAATTAGTAATAAATTAAATCTACCTACTAGTTGCTATCTATACTCAATAATAGAAGAAAAATTCGAGAAAATTTGACAAATCACTAATTTTGTAGTATAATACAAGCAACTTCAAGATATGGGGGTTAATAAAGGGGGTTATACATATGGAGAAGTCTTTTATATTTGAATATTTAGATGAGAATGATTTTAGAAAAAGAGAACGTTCTGTAAGAAAATATAACATGTTAGCTTATAAAAAACTAACATTTGAATATTATCCAGAATTAAGAAAAGGTCATTTTTTAGGTGAAAAGGTTAGTGAAGATACTAAAGCAGGTACTATGAATTATGAACTTAAGTTACCAACAGATGAATTATTCGCTAAAGTACATGGAGAAATTAGAGTTCATTATACAGTATATCCTGAAAAAAGAGTTATTCTTCTTACTAATATTATTCCAGAAGGTATTTTAAATGAAGGTCATATGGCCGAGTTATCTACTTATAAAGGAGTAATGATATCTAAGTCTCACCCTGAAAAAGATATGTTTAAAATCAACTTATTAAATATGCTAAATAAATAGTCATAAAATTATGGCTATTTTTTTGTTAAAACCTCTTGCAGAAGTTTAGAATTTATGCTAATATTAAATAGCAGTGATTGAAATGGACCCTTAGCTCAGTTGGTTAGAGCATCCGGCTCATAACCGGACGGTCGATGGTTCGAGTCCATCAGGGTCCACCACTATTTATGCGGGTATGGCGGAATTGGCAGACGCGCTAGACTTAGGATCTAGTGTCTTAGACGTGCAGGTTCAACTCCTGTTACCCGCACCACTATAGAAATAAAGACCATATTGGTCTTTTTTGTTTGTTAAAATGTTCATATAATATATATTCTTTTCTTAAAAGTGTGATATAATAAAGACCAAACAGGAGGTTTTTATGAAGAGTGAAAGAAAAAGAATATCATTATTAGAAGACACATATGCATATATTGGACGTTTAAGTGATGAAAAAAATGCTGAAGAATTTAAAAAGGAAGTAAAAGGGATCATTAGCACAATAAATGAGATAGTTGAAGTTGATTTTGATAACTCAACTGATAAAGAATTATATGAATTATTGACTAAAGTTTATAATATCTATCTTGATGATAAAGATTACTTAGAAATACTTTCTAAAATCAATAATAAACAATATACTCATTATTATAGGATTCCTACTACTATTACTTTTTATGGTACAAAACAAGAAGGACATGGTAACAACTTTAGTTGGTGGCAACAACTTTATCAAGTTTATTATAATGTAGTCGCTACAAGTGATGTAAATTTTGATTGTAATAAAATATATACAAAAGATGAGATAAAAGAAATGGTAGAGACAAAGAATATTGTTATATTAAAGCAAGAAACAGCAGAAATTACAGATTATCCAGAATTTGAAAAAGAAGAATATGAAGACTTACCAATTTTAAACATTGATATTAATGATTATGGTAATAATTTACCTGAATTTATTATTAATAATTATCAATTGTTTGGTGAACTATTAAGAAAAAAGTTTACTAAGCAAAAAGTTCTTAAGGATATGAAAAAATCAATAAATGACTTGCAATATGATATAAATGTTTTATTTAATTATGCTAATCCTAATGATACAGTATATGATACAGTATATTCCAACATAGCAAGAATATGTAAAGAATGGTTTGATACATCTAGTGATAAAGAAGAATATGAAAGTCTTCAAAAAAAATTAAATTATGTAGATAAGAGAAAAAATAGTAATTAAAAGATACTGATTTTTTTAATAGAAGATTTTAGTATGGTAGAAAAGTAGTATTAATTATAAAATATTAATGAATAACCTTTATAATTCTTAAAAGAAGGAGAAAAATAAATATGAAAGAAGATCTATTAAATACTTTATATGATTATTTATTAATATTCCCTAAAGAAAAAACAAGACAAACAAAATTACTAAATTATCTACAGAATTCAACAGATGAACAAGTAGTCGATTGGAATAATTTTAACGGCCATATAGTAGCGAGTGGGTTTATTTATGCAAAAAAAGAAAAGAAATTTCTCCTACTATATCATAAAGATTTAAACATGTATCTATACCCAGGAGGACATATTAATAGCGATGATATTAATGTGTTGGAAGCAGCTAAAAGAGAAATATTTGAAGAAACAGGGCTAAAAAATATAGAACAATTAAAATTATCTAAAAATGAGTTGTTACCTCTAGATATAGATATCCATTTAATTAGTTATAATAAAAGACTAAATTTACCTGAACATTATCATTTTGATTTTAGATATTTATTTATGGTGGATAAAATCCCTAAAATCAAAATAGATGTAAAAGAACATGCTAACTATAAATGGGTGGATCTTAATGATTTAAGTAAAAATGAAAATTATGGAACCATAGTTACTAAAATAAAAAAATTGCTCTAGATTTATAGGGCAATTTTTAATTTTCAAGCTATAAAATCAATAAATTTTTAAAATTTATTGACTAGCTGTATATCAAATGTTATAATAACAGCGATTTATACGTATTCAGGAGGGTTTTATGGAAGAGATTAATTTAAAAGAAGTATATACATACTTCAAATTTAAAATACTTTGGATACTTATAGCAATAGTTGCAATTGTAGTTATCGGTAATATTTATACAATTATTACTAGAGTTCCAATGTATCAAAGTAATACTACACTTGTTTTAGTTGGTGAGAGTAAAAAAGGTTATAGTCAAAGTGATTCAGTATTAAATCAAAATTTGATTGGTACTTATAGTCAAATTATTACAAGTAGAACTGTATTATCACAAGTAATAGATAATTTAAAACTAAAGACTACAACAGAAAACTTATCAAAAAATATTTCAACATCATCAGTAGAAGATACAGAAATTATTAAAATTACTGTAAATAGTTCTAAAAGAAAAGAAGCTGCTAAAATAGCCGATGAAGTAGCTACTGTATTTTCTAAAGAAGTACAAGATATCTATAATCTAGAAAATGTTACAATTATAGATAAAGCTGAGGTTGCTACTTCTCCTTATAACATTAACTATGTAAAAGACAATATTATCTATTTAATGATAGGAATCGTATTATCTTTTGGCATAGTATTTGTTATGTATTATTTTGATACTACTATTAAATCAAGTGAAGTAGTAGAAGAAAAATTAGGACTTCCTGTTATTGGAATTGTTCCTAAAGAAGAAGATAAGGAGTAGTGATTATGACAACAGATTTAATAATTAATGCTAACCCTAAATCAGTATTTAGTGAAGCTATTAAAACAATCCGTACTAATCTTGCTTTTCAAGCAATAGATAAAGAAATGAAAGTTATACTATTAACATCACCTATGTCAGGAGATGGTAAGAGTTTTATAACAGCTAATCTTGCTGTAGCCTATGCTCAAGAAGGCAAGAAAGTATTAGTAGTAGATTGTGATTTAAGAAGAGGAAGACAACATGAAATATTTGAAGTAATGAATCTAACTAGTGGTGGATACTCTAATTTAATACTAAATTATAAAGATGATATAAAATTAAAAAAATATATAGTTGAAACTACCAACAAAAATATAGATTTATTACCAACAGGACCAACACCACCTAATCCTGTAGAACTACTAGTTTCTGAAAATAATAAAAAACTAATGGAACAACTAAGAGATAAATATGATATTATACTTCTTGATTGTCCACCAGTCTTAGGACTTAGTGATACAATGATTATGACTAAATATAGTGATTCTAATATTATAATTGTAAGTAACAAAAAGACAAAAATCGAAAGTTTAGATAAAGCTAAAAAAGTATTTGAAAAAGCTAATACTAAAATATCAGGAGTAATTATAAATAAAGCATCAGTTAAAGATAATAGTTACTATAGTTATTACTCTAATGAATACTATGGTGATGGAAATAAAAGTAAGAAAAAGAAGAAAAGAAAAAGATGAAAGATATGCATTCACATCTCTTGTATGGAATAGATGATGGTAGTAAGGATATAAGTGAGAGTATAACTTTATTAAAAGAAGCTGAAAAACAAGGGATTACTGAGTTAATGATTACTCCGCATTATATAGAAGATAGTAAATATAATTGTAATAATAAAGAAAAGATAAAACGCTTTAATGAACTAAAAGAAGAAGTAGAAAAAGAAAAGATAAATATAAAATTGTATTTAGGTAACGAAGTGTTAATAAATGAAAATATTTTAAAATTAATAAAAAACAAAGAAATAACTACCTTAAATAATTCTAAATATATTTTAATAGAATTTCCTTTAGGTAATATGTTATATAATACTAAAGATATAATTTATAACCTAATAGTAAAAGGATACGTTCCAATACTAGCTCATCCAGAAAGATATAGAATTTTTCAAAGACATAAAGAGCATATAGACGAATATTTAAGAATGGGAGTATTATTACAAGGAAACTATAAAAGTTTGTTTGGAAAATATGGTAAAGATGCTAAAAAAACTTTAATTTATTTATTAAAAAATCATAAGATAACATTTTTAGGAAGTGATTGTCATCATGATGGAGATTTTAAGATAAAAAAATTAAAAAAGAAATTGAAATCAATTCTAAAAAATGATAACATGATAGAGGATGTGTTAAAAAATAACTTTACTAAAGTTATACTAAATGAAAACTTTAGTATAAAAAGGTGAGAGTATTAAAAGTGGTAGGAGTGTAGTTAATATGAACGAAATGATTGATGTAGTCGATGATGACAATAAAGGAAAAGAAGAAGATTTTATTAAAACTAGTGAAATAATAGTAGATGTTAATGAATATGAAGAAGTAAAGAAAAAAGTATCAGCATTATCATCAGTAAGAGAGTTAGTTTATTTGTTTGTAAAAAGATGTTTTGATATAGTATGTGGACTAATAGGAGTTATAGTGTTAATACCAGTAACAATTATATTAAAAATAGTTACTATATGTAGTGGAGATTTAAATCCTATTATCTTTTCTCAAAATAGGATTGGTAAGAATGGAAAAGAGTTTAAGTTTTATAAATTTAGATCAATGGTACCAAATGCTGATGAAGTATTATTTAAAACATTAGAAATGAATAAATTGATGGCTGAAGAATATAAGAAAAATAGAAAACTAAAGAATGATCCAAGGATAACAAAAGTAGGTAAAGTTATTAGAAAATTATCTATAGATGAGTTACCACAATTAATAAATGTTTTAAAAGGAGATATGTCTATAATAGGTAATAGACCATATCTACCAAGAGAAAAAGAAGATATGGAAGAGTTTTATGAAGATATTATTAAAACAAAACCTGGTATTACTGGATATTGGCAAGTAAATGGTAGAAGTAAAACTACATTTAAAGAAAGATTAGAATTAGAAAGATATTATTCTAATAATTATTCATTAATACTAGATATTAAAATATTCTTTAAGACATTTAAAGTAGTATTATTTGGTAAAGATGCAAATTAGCAGGGGTTCAGGTGATATATATGAAAATAGCAATGATAGGTCAAAAAAGGATTCCATCAAGAGAAGGTGGAGTAGAAGTAGTGGTAGAAGAGTTATCAACTAGAATGATAAAAAAGGGATATGATGTTACTTGTTATAATCGTGGTGGTAAACATGTGGCAGGAAAAGAATACACAACTACTAATCTAAAAGAATATAAAGGTGTTAAATTAGTAAAATGCTTTACCATTGATAAAAAAGGACTAGCAGCGATGACATCATCTTTTTTTGGTACATTAAAGATTTTATTTTCTAAAGCAGATGTAGTTCATTATCATGCAGAAGGTCCTTGTGCATGGATGTGGATTATTAAGTTTTTTTCTAAAAAAAGAATTATTGCTACAATTCATGGATTAGATTGGCAAAGAGCTAAATGGGGTGGATTTGCTACTAAATATATAAAAATTGGTGAAAAGATGGCAGTAAAATATGCTGATGAAATAATAGTTTTAAGTAAGAATGTTCAAGACTATTTTAAAAAAGAATATAATAGAGATACACAATTTATACCAAATGGAGTAGATAAACCTAAAATAGAAAAAGCAAATATTATTAAGAAAAAATACAATCTAAAAAGAGATGATTATATTTTATATTTAGGAAGATTAGTACCAGAAAAAGGAGTTCATTACTTAATAGAAGCTTTTAAGAAAATAAAAACAGATAAAAAATTAGTAATAGCTGGAGGATCAAGCGATACTGATTCATATTTTCAAGAGTTAAAAGAAAAAGCAGGTAATGATGATAGAATAATTTTTACAGGATTTGTTCAAGGAAAAGAATTAGAAGAATTATATAGCAATGCATATATTTATTGTCTTCCTTCAGATTTAGAAGGAATGCCTTTAAGTTTATTAGAAGCGATGAGTTATGGTAATTGTTGCTTAACATCAGATATACCAGAATGTGCAACTGTACTTGAAGATAAAGGTGTAACCTTTAAAAAGTCTAATATTAAAGATTTAAAAAATAAATTAGAAGAATTATGTACAAATGAAAAGAAAGTCAAAAAATATAAGAGTGAAGCTCAAAAATATATATTAGATAAATATAACTGGGATGATGTTGTAGAGAAAACATTAGAACTGTATATGAAAAAAATTATAAGAATAGAAGGAGATAATTAAAATGGCAGAAAAAAAATTAAATGGAACAGTAATAGTAACATATAGATGTAATGCAAGATGTACAATGTGTAATAGATATAAATGTCCTTCTAAACCAGAAGAAGAAATATC
>CALVQY010000044.1 GCA_944358355.1 uncultured Bacilli bacterium
GAAAGAGAAAAAGAAAAAGTACTAGAATTAAAATAAAGGTAGTGATGTTAGATGAATTATGAAGTAATTGTTGTAGGAGGAGGCCATGCTGGTATAGAAGCCTGCCTATCATGCGCAAGGCTTAAGCACAAGACTCTTTTAGTAACAGGAAATATTGATAATATTGCCGATATGCCATGTAATCCATCAATTGGAGGACCTGCTAAAGGAATAGTAGTAAGAGAAATAGATGCATTAGGTGGCGAAATGGCTAAAAATACTGATAAGAGTTCTTTGCAAATGAAAATGTTAAACACTAAAAAAGGTCCTGCCGTTCGTGCTTTACGTGCCCAAGCTGATAAAGTTATCTATAAAAAGGAAATGTTAAAGACCTTACAAAATCAAGATAACTTAGATATAAAAGAAGGATTAGTAAAAGAACTTATTATAAAAGATAATAAAGTAGGTGGAGTCATTTTAGAAGATGGCGAGGAAATATCTTCTAAAGCTGTTATCTTAACAACAGGAACATATTTAAAAGGAACAATCTTAGTAGGTGATAAGAAAACAGAAGGAGGTCCTCATGGTGAAAAAGCTAGTAATTTTCTAAGTCCTTTCTTAAAGAGGCTAGGCTTTAATATTTTAAGACTAAAAACAGGAACTCCTCCTCGTATTGAAAAAGCAAGTGTTGATTTTTCTAAAATGCAAGAAGAACTTGGTAGTAGTGAAGATATAACTTTCTCATATGATAACACTACCGCTCTTGCCTATAAATACCAATTACCTTGTTATTTAATTTATACTAACGATTTAACTCATAAAATAATTAAAGAACATCTAAATGAATCCAGTATGTATGGTGGATATGTTGAAGGAGTAGGTCCAAGATATTGTCCATCTATTGAAGATAAAGTAGTTAGATTTGGTAACAAAGAACGTCATCAACTATTTTTAGAGCCTGAAAGTATTTATTATGATGATTTATATTTACAAGGATTTTCAACAAGTATGCCTCACTATGTCCAAGAACAAATGGTCCATAGTCTTAAAGGTCTAGAAAATGCTAAAATATTAAAATATGCTTATGCTATAGAGTATGATGCTATTGACTCTAGACAGATAAAACCAACTCTAGAAACAAAAATAATCGAAAATCTTTATACAGCAGGTCAAATAAATGGTACTAGTGGCTATGAAGAAGCAGCAGGGCAAGGTTTAATCGCCGGTATAAATGCTTCTCTAAAACTAGAGAATAAAGAGCCACTAATTTTAAAACGCAATGAGTCTTATATTGGAGTTTTAATAGATGATTTAGTAACAAAAGGAGTAAAAGACCCATATCGACTTTTAACATCACGCGCTGAATATCGTCTTCTTTTAAGAGATGATAATGCTGATTTGAGACTTAGAGAATATGGGCATAAAATAGGCTTAATAAAAGATGATATCTATAATAAATTTTTACAAAAGAAAAAAAACATAGAAGATTTAACTAATCTTTTGAAAGATACAAAAATTACCCCTAAAAAAGAAATAAATGATATCTTTAAAAAATTAAATACCTCTCTTCTTAAAGATAGTATTACTTTATATGATTTATTAAAAAGGCCTGAATTATCTATAGAAGATTTAACTAATTTTATAGAATTAAATTATTCTAAAGAAGTTTTAAAAGAAGTAGAAATAAATATTAAATATGAAGGATATATAAAGAAAGCAATGGATGAAGCCAAGAAAATGTTAGAACTAGAAGACAAAAAAATACCAGAAGATATCAACTATCAAGATATTCCTAATATTGCTAGCGAAGCGAAAGAAAAACTAGATAATATTAGACCATTAACTTTAGGACAAGCTAGTAGAATAAGTGGTGTTAATCCATCAGATATCGCTATTATTTCTGTATATTTAAAGAAAAGAGGAAATTAAATGACTATAGATGAATTTATAAAAGCCGTAGAAGATTTAGGTCTAAAAGTAACTTCTAAAGAGTTAGAAAAGTTAGATATAATTTATAATACTTTAATAGAAACAAATAAAACTATGAATCTAACAAGAATAACAGAGAAGACTGATGTTTATTTAAAACATTTTTATGACAGTTTAACCTTAGTAAAAGCATATGATTTATCTAAAGCTAAAACTCTTTGTGATATAGGAACAGGAGCAGGCTTTCCTGGTCTTATTATAAAGATATTCTATCCTAATTTAGATATAACTTTAGTAGATTCTCTTTTAAAAAGAGTAAATTATCTTAATAATTTAATAGAAAAATTAAATTTAAAAGGAATTAAAGCTTATCACAAGAGAGCTGAAGAATTAATTAAAGAAGGAAAAAAATTTGATATTGTAACAGCCCGTGCCGTAGCATCTTTACCTAAACTATTATTATGGACGATGCCCTTAGTAAATAAAAGTGGCAGTTTTCTTGCTATGAAAGGTAATGTAGAAGAAGAATTAATTGATTCTTCTAAGATAATATTAAAAAATAACTATTATCTAGCTAATAAAATTATTTTTACTTTACCAAAAGAAAATAGTACTAGGACAATTTTGGAGTTCAAATGCAAAAATGACAAAAGATGATTTTCAAATTATTAAAAGAAGAATAAACTTAGATAATTTAGAAGAATATGATTTTAAAAAAATTAAGAAATCAGAAAAAATATTAAAAGAAACAATATCAAATACTTTAGTAAATGATTTTGCCTTTTTAATAAAACTAAATAAGATATCTTCAAATAAAGGAATAACTTTAGAGGAAGCATATAATAGTTATAAAGGAGAAATTCCTACAATAGATTGTATTGGTCTTTCTAAAATATTAAAAGAAAAGTTAAATAAAATAGGGATAAATACATATTTTATAACTTGTAAAGCTAAGGGTTTCTCTACAAAATATGGCGATAGTTTAATTAAAGAAGCTCATACATTTTTAATCTATCCCTGCCAAAAGAAGAAAAAAACTTTATTTATTATCTATGATTCAGGTTTCAGAATAAAGAAACCTTTAATTTTTTATGATAAAGATTCATCTAAAGAATATAAATATCTAACTGGTAAAGTAAAAATAAATTATGAAAATAATAGGTATAGTATCAAAGCTAATGTCAGAATGAAAAGAGATTTTAGCATAATAAAAGATAATGTAAATTGGTATTTTAATCCATATGAAGAAACAACGAATATAGATTATTTTACTAAAAATATTTATAAAGTTAAATTCTCATATAAAATAATGTACTATAATAATATTCCTAGGAAAAGATTTTGCTTAGGTCTAAATATAGTAACTAAGAAATTAGATTTCTATAGCTACAATTATCATGAAGAATATTACTTAGATAAATTTTTAAAACTATCAAAAGAAGATCTATTAAAAAAATTATCTTTTCTAAAAATGGATAATAAATTTACTGAAAAAGATATAGAGGACTTATTACAAGTTTTAAAAATATATGCCTATGAAGATAAAATTCCTATCTTAAATTATAAAATAGTACAGGAATTTAAATAAAATAATGTAGCACTATACAAAAAAACATGTTATACTGTTATTAGTAGAATATTAAAGAGTAAAAGAGGGATGGAAAATGGATACAAAAGAAAATGAAGTTGTTTACCTACATTTAGATGATATAATTCCAAATAGATTTCAACCACGTCAAGTATTTGATGAAAAGGCATTAAAAGAATTAGCTGTATCTATTAAAGAACACGGTGTAATTCAACCAATTATAGTACGTAATATTGGAAATAAATACGAAATAATAGCAGGAGAACGTCGTTATAAAGCTTCAGCTATGGCAGGTCTTACTACTATACCAGCTATTGTACGTAATTTAGATGATAAAGAAAGTAGTAAAGTAGCACTTCTTGAAAATTTACAAAGAAAAAATTTAAATCCTATTGAAGAAGCTAAGACTTATCAAAAAATACTTGAATTAGATCAAATGACTCAAGAAGAACTAGCAAAGACAATGGGAAAAAGTCAAAGTGCTGTTGCCAATAAACTAAGACTTCTTTCTTTAACTGACGAAGTACAAGATGCTCTATTAAAAGATGAAATATCAGAACGTCACGCTAGAACTCTTCTAAATGCTCCTGATAGTGAAACACAAAAGAAATTACTAAAAGAAGTAATAGATAATAAAATGACTGTCAGAGAATTAGAGGAAAGACTAAAGCCAAAAGAAGAGATAACTAAAGAGGATGTGAGACCTATTTTTAATACAGAACAACAGTCAAATAATATAAATACAACACCTAATAATAACTTTAATAATAGTATAGGAATAGACTATTCAACTCCACCTAAATTTATCGACTATGATATACCAAATATTAACGATAATTTAGAAAGTACTGCTGGTAAAACAATTGATATCAACCAAATAAAGGATAATGCTAGAGACATTAATGCCCCTATGGAAGAACCTAAAAAAGATATTAATGAATTTCTTAAAGCAGCTCCTACTAATAACCAAACTCAAACAGAAACATCAGGATTTAAGTTTTTCTCACCACTTGATGAAAATACTAAAAAAGAAACAGAACCTAAAAAAGAAGATACAACAAATCAATTATTTAACACTCCAACTCCAAGCAATGCACCTTTTACAACTGATCCTTTTAGTTTGGGTGAAGAAAAGACAAAAGATTTGAAAGATACAACAAGTACATCTATGGATAATCTTTTAGCAGGAGTAGAAAAAAACGAAGAACCAAAAATACCTGCTGTTGATACGTTTAATAATCCCTTTGCTAAAAATCCAATCTTTCAAGATAATATATCAAGTATAAATCAAATAACAGAGCAAAAGCCAAAATATAGTTTAAATGAATCTATAAATATGGTAAGAGAAACTGTAAAAAAGATAGAAGAAAGTGGATTTAAAACAGATGTAGAAGAGATGGACTTTGTAAATAATTATCAAATAGTTATCAAAATATCAAAAGAGAACAACAATCAATAAAAGTAGAGCAATCTACTTTTTTCCATAATAGGAAAGTTATACTACCAAAAATATTAAAAATGTTATAAAATAAAAGAAGAGAAATAATAACATTTATTAAAATAGTTTTAATATTTACATATTTTTGATACAATAATTAAGATAAAAGAAGAGAGTGATAAAATGGCAAAGGTAATTTCATTAGTAAATCAAAAAGGTGGAGTAGGAAAGACAACAACAAGTATTAACCTTTCTGCCTCATTAGCTTTTCTTGGTAAAAAAGTTTTATTAGTTGATTTAGATCCTCAAGGAAATACAACAACAGGAGTAGGAATAAATAAAGGAGAAATTAATTTAAGTGTATATGATGTTTTAACCAATAAATGTACAACTAAAGATGCCATCATTAAAACAAAATATAAAAAATTATATGTTTTACCCGCTACAATTAATTTAGCAGGATTAGATATTGAGTTATTAGAAAAAAGTCAAAGTGAACCAGGTTTTGCCAAAGGAGCTCAACTAAAATATCATTTAGGAGAGCTAGAAGATGAAAACTTTGATTATATAATAATAGATTGTCCTCCATCTTTAGGGTTAATAACAACAAATGCTTTAACTGCCAGTGATTCTGTAATTATTCCTGTCCAATGTGAATTTTTTGCCCTTGAAGGAATTATGCAACTTTTAAATACTATAAGATTAGCTCAAAAACAATTGAATCCTAACTTAGATATTGAAGGAGTACTCTTAACAATGCTAGATTCAAGAACAAATTTAGGTTTTGAAGTAGTAGATGATATAAGAAAGTTCTTTAAAGAAAAGGTATATAATACAATAATTCCAAGATTAATAAGACTAACTGAAGCTCCATCACATGGTGAACCTATAATAGTATATGACCCTAAAAGTAAAGGCTCAGAAGCTTATTTAAACTTAGCAAAGGAAGTGATAGATAGAAATGGAAAATAAAAGAAGAGCATTAGGAAGAGGATTAGAAGAATTATTTAATAATGAACCTATTAATATTTCTCAAGTAGAAGAAGAAATAATAAATAATACTCCTAAAGAACATATAACAATGTTAAATTTAGATGAGTTAAGAAGTAATCCTTATCAGCCAAGAAAGAATTTTGATGAAGAAAGTTTAAATGAACTAGCGTCATCTATCAAAGAACATGGTGTATTTCAACCTATAATTGCTAAAAAAAGTATTAAAGGTTATGAAATAGTAGCAGGTGAAAGAAGAGTAAAAGCTTCAAAAATAGCAGGCTTAAAAGAAATACCCGCTATTATTAAAGATTTTACTGATGAAGAAATGATGGAGATAGCCTTACTTGAAAACCTTCAAAGAGAAAATTTAAGTGCTCTAGAAGAGGCAGAAGCTTATAATTCACTAAAAACAAGGCTAAATCTAACTCAAGAAGAATTAGCCGCTAAAGTTGGTAAATCAAGAAGTCATATTACTAATATGCTTGGCCTATTATCATTACCAAACGAAATAAAAGATGAGGTAGTAAAAGGCGAATTAAGTATGGGACATGCTAGAGTCTTAAGTAAATTAGAAGATAAAAATCAAGCTATAAGTCTAGCTGATAAAGTAATAAATGAAAATCTAAGTGTTAGAAGATTAGAAGAACTTACTAATTCTAAAGAAGAATTTCATCGTAAAAAAGAAATAACTCATTCTAAAAATAAATCTAAGGATAATGAATATTCTTATTTAGAAAGTGATCTATGTGAAAAATTAGGTACAAAAGTTAAAATAAAAAATAATAAATTAGAAATTAGCTTTACAAATGCCAATGATTTAACTAGAATATTAGAAGTAATGCACTTAGATAAATAAAGGAGGTAATCCCCTTGAAAGAATTTTTTGAATCTGAAATATTTATATACGTGGTAAGACCAGTAATATATGTTGGTCTTGCCTATATTTTCTATAAGATAGTAACATTTTTTCTTAATAGAACTTTGCATAATAAACACATAAATAATAAGAATAAGAAAAGAGTTAATACAACTCTAAGTCTTATAAACAACTGCTTAAAATATATAGTAATATTTTTAACAATTCTATTAATTCTTAATAGTTTTGGTATTAATGTAAGTAGTATCTTAGCAGGATTAGGAATAGTAGCAGCAGTTTTAACTCTAGCTTTTCAAGATTTAGCTAAGGATTTTATTGCAGGTATTTCTATAGTTATGGAAGACCAATTTGAGATTGGTGATAATGTTATGATTAATGGTTTCCGTGGTGATGTAATCTCTATGGGGTTAAAGACAACAAGAATAAAAGACTATAAAGGCGCTGTTCAAATAATTTCCAATCATATGATTACAGAAGTAACAAATTATAGTCTTAATCCATCTTTAGCAGAGATTAATATTCTAGTAGATTATGAAAATGATTTAGATAAAGTAGAAAAAATAATAAAAGAAACTATGGAAACTATTGATAAAACATATCAAAACTTAAAAGGGAAAACAGAGTTATGGGGAGTAGAGATGGTGGATCAAAACTCTATTACTTACAAAGTAGCAGTTAAAACAAAAGCTGGTCATGACTTTGAAGTTCAAAGAAATATGCGAAAAGATTTTCAAACTGCTTTAACTAATGCAAACATTAAATTACCAAAAACACATATGGAGGTTAAAAATGGAAAATAAAACTTATAATCTAGGAGATCATGTAGTTATGAAAAAAGGCCATCCATGTGGTAGTAATGATTGGGAAATAGTAAGATTAGGTGCAGATATAAAACTAAAATGTGCAAATTGTGGACGACTAATTTTTATGCCAAGAATTGAGTTTAATAAAAAATTAAAGAAAGTTATATCAAAGGAGGGTAATAATGCGTCGTAATAAAAGAAAATTAAAGTTAAAAAAGTTTTATTTTCACCCTATAACAGTTTATATCTTTCTTATTTTTGTAGTAATAATATTAAGTGCTATTCTATCAGCTTTACAAATGCAAGCTACATATAATACTGTTACTCCTACAACAAATGACTTAGAAAGTAACTTAGTAACTGTCGAATCACTCATGAATTTTGATGGAATGAAATTTATCTTTAGTAATGCTATGACTAATTTCTTAAGTTTCGCTCCTCTAGGTATGTTATTACTTACTTTCTTTGGTCTAAGTATAGCAAAATCAACAGGCTTTATAGATACACTATGTAAAAGATGTCTAATAAAAATAGATAAAAATATCTTAACGTTCATAGTAATTTTTCTAGCTACAATATCTTCATTAATAAATGATGTAGGATATGTTATCCTAATACCTCTTGCTGCTTTATTATTTATGTTAAACAATAGAAATCCTCATCTTGGAATAATAGCAGCCTTTGCCGGAGTTAGTTTTGGTTATGGTGTATCAATATTTGTAGGTAGTATGGAAGTAAATTTAATACCATTAACAACTTCAGCTGCTCGTTTAATTGATCCTTCTGCTCATATCAGTCTAACATCTAATCTTTTCATTATAATTGCTTTCTCTCTAGTCTTATCTATAGTTGGAACAATTATAATTGAAAAAATAATCGCTCCACGTCTTGGAAAATATAAAGAAAAAGAAGAATTAACAAAGACAGAAGAATTAGTAGTAACAGATGTAAAAGAACTTGAACAACAAAAAATAGAAAAAGAACATTACGAAAAAAGAGGCCTTAAAGCTGCTATTATAACAGCAATTGTAATTATTATAGCCTTTATCTATATGATAATACCAAATCTACCATATTCAGGAATGCTTCTTGATATGGAAGAAGATACTTATTTAGGTCAATTATTTGGAACAAATTCCTACTTTCAAGATGGCTTTACTTACATGATGGCTTTACTATTTACACTAGTTGGAATAGCCTATGGAATAGGTTCTAAGAGTATAAAGAATGATAAAGATGTTATAAACGGTTGTAAAGAAACATTCGCTCCTTTAGGAGAAATAATCATGTTAATCTTTGTCGTATCGCAATTTACATCAATATTTAGAGAAACAAATATAGGAACAGTAATAGCATGCTGGTGTGCCAATGCTATAGGAAATATAGGATTCACTGGTCTTCCTCTAATTATATTTTCTCTAATTATGATAGGCCTTGCCAATTTATTTGTTCCAACAGCAAGTGCTAAATGGGAAATATTCGCTCCTGTTATGGTTCCTGCCTTTATGCAATCAAATATATCAGCACAGTTCGCTCAATTCATATTAAGAGCAGGTACTTCAATTACAGCAGGAATTACACCATTACTTGCATGCTTTGTAATCTACATAGGATATTTAAATATTTATAATCAAGATAAAAATAAACCAATAACTATTCATAAAAGTATAAACTATGTACTACCATACTTTGGAATAATAGCTTTAACCTGGATTTTATTAATAATAGGCTGGTACTTAATAGGCCTACCACTTGGTCCAGGAGTATATGCAACAATTTAAATACCGCAAGGTATTTTTTTCTTTTAAAATATATAGAACAATGCTATAATATGAAATAGAAATGAGGTAATATTATGAGTTTAAAAGCAGGAATTATAGGCCTACCTAATGTAGGTAAAAGTACATTATTTAATGCTCTAACAAAAACCCATATTTTAGCAGAAAACTATCCCTTTGCAACAATTGATCCTAATGTTGGAATAGTAAATGTTAAAGATGAGCGAATTGATAAATTATCAAGTATGTATAATCCTAAAAGAACAATCTATACAAGTTATGAATTTATAGATATAGCAGGACTTGTAAAAGGTGCAAGTAAAGGAGAAGGTCTAGGTAATAAGTTCTTATCACATATAAGAGAAGTAGATGCTATTTGTGAAGTAGTAAGATGCTTTGATAATGGCAATATAATCCATGTCGATGGAAATATTGATCCTATAAGAGATATTGAAACAATTAACCTAGAACTTGCTCTAGCAGATTTAGAAACAGTAACTAATAGAATAAATAGAATTAGTAAAAAAGCTAGAATGAGCAAAGATAAAGATGAACTTTTAGAGTATGAAACTTTAGAAAAATTAAGAAAAGCTCTAGAAGAAAATACTCCTATAAGATTACTTGATTTAACAAAAGAAGAAAAAAGTATTATTAAAAGTTTTAATCTTTTAACAGAAAAACCTTTAATCTACTTAGCTAATGTTAATGAAAGTGATTTAGGTAATGATAATGATTATGTTAATAAAGTTAAAGAATATGCTAGTAAAGAAAATGCTAGGGTTATTACAATTTGTGCCAAAGTAGAAGAAGAGCTAAGTGAATTAGAAGATGATGATGCTAAAGAAATGTTAGAAGCTCTAGGCCTTGAAAAAAGTGGTTTAGATTCTCTAATATCAGCAACTTATGACCTATTAGGACTTGCAACATATTTTACCGTAGGACCAGATGAAGTAAGAGCCTGGACTTTCAAAAAAGGGATGAATGCTAAAGCTTGCGCTGGTATTATTCATACAGACTTTGAAAAAGGCTTTATTAAAGCTGAGGTTATATCCTATGAAGATTTAATAGAATGTGGTAGTGAATTAAAAGCAAGAGAAGCAGGTCGTGCAAGACTTGAAGGAAAAGATTACCTAATGCAAGATGGAGATATTTGTCACTTTAGATTTAATGTGTAGGGGGAAAATTTATGTATTATATAGAAGAAACAGATAATGAACTAGTAAAATATGAAGTAAAGTTTGATACTGAAAGATTAATAAATTTAAGAGAAAAAATAGTAGATAATTTAAGTGTTATAAAACATGAAGATAATGAAACAGACGGAGTGCCGTTTTCCTCATTTTTTATAGATAATGATGTTAGAAATTACAAAGCAACAAGAACAGGAAAATGGAAGGAATATTTTGAAGAAGATAGACCAATTTATAGAATAAAGTATGATATATATCAACACCCAAAGTTAGCAGATTATATAGATATGATATTAGAAGGAAACATAAATGATTATAGATTTTTTTATTATAGATAATTTGTTATATAATCATACTAATACAATTAGTGAAGTTAATGATAGTTATCGAAAAGCCCTTCAGGAAATAATAAATGTATATAAGACACTTGAAACAGACTTTTATAAAGACAACAATATAAATAAAAGTAAAATTATTGAAACAATAAATTATAATTGTAGTTTTGATGAATTCTATGAGCAATTATTAAAAATAAAAGAAAAGTATAGTACTAATTTAGAAAGTATATTTGCAAGATATGCGAAAAAAATTACCAAAAAGTATGAAAACTATTCTGGTTATAATCTTGCTAAAGTAGAGATTAAGACAATATTAGAAAGAAGATTTGCAAAAGCTAAAGGAAAAATAAAAGATGTTCGTAATACAGAAGAGATATCTCAGCAACTAGCAAATACTTTTTTTTACAGCAGATAAGGAAATTATGAATGCTATTGACCAAGCTATAAAACTACAGAATAAGCTTGATTCACTATTTTCATCAATAACTGAAGTAAATGATAATGAACTAAGTCTAGAATATATATCAATAAAATCTATGATGCAAGAAGGAACTAGTATTCCATCTGCTAAAGAAAGAATAGACTTCTTGCGAAACTAATTACTATATAATAAAAATATGATATCCTTATAATATAAGGAGTTGTAAATG
>CALVQY010000045.1 GCA_944358355.1 uncultured Bacilli bacterium
TTAGACAAGCATTTTTTATTTTTTTATTTTCATAGTCATTAATTTTATGTTCTATAATTATTAAATCCTCTTCTAATTTTTTTATTTCTATTCTATTAAATTCTAATCTTTCTTGAGACTTAATTTTCTCTTTTCTTGTTTTTCTTTTAGACATAAAAATACCCCCCTTATAGAAATTAAAACTGTGTTTATTATAATATCATTTTTAATACAAATGTCAACAAAAAGAAGAACCTATAATTGTTCTTCTAATAACTTAAGCTTAGATTCTTCTTCTTTTAATTTTTCTCTATCAAGGTCAACTATATTCTTAGGTGCTTTATTAACATAGTTTTCATTACTAAGTAACTTCTTACGTCTTTCAATAGAGTCTTTTAATTTCTTAATATCAGTTTCTAACTCTTCTTTATTGACTTCATTTTTAAAGAAATAAGTAATATCAATTAAACTAGATTTATAATTGATAGATTGATAATCAGCTAAGAAGTCTTTAACAATAATATCATCTGTAATTTTTAATTGTGACTTATAAATATATTCTAAATCATTACTAGTACTAAACATCACTAAATCATTTTTCTTAATATTGTTAGTAGCTTTTAGATTTCTTATCTCTCTTAAATCAATAATAACTCTAGAAATTTCTTCCATCTCCTCATTAAATACAGTTTCACTATCATATTTAGGATAAGTACTAATTACAATAGATTCACTATCTTTAAATGGTAGCATAGAATAAATCTCTTCTGTTACATAAGGCATAAATGGATGAAGTAATTTAAGAATTGTTGTCAAAACATCAAGTAATACAGCTTTAGTTGTATCATTCATATTAGCTTTACTTAATTCAATATAGTTATCACAAAAGTCTTCCCAAATAAATTTATATAACATATTACCAACATTATGAAAGTCATAACTATCCATATTTTTAATAACATCTTTGATTAAGTTATTTTTTAACGTTAATATCCATTTATCAGCTTTAGTTAAATTAATGTAATCATATCCTGCTGTTTTCATATCACTTATATTCATTAGAACATAACGAGAAGCATTCCATAGTTTGTTAATAAAGTTCCAAGTAGATTTAACTTTCTCTTCATCATAACGTAAATCTGTACCTGGAGCAGTATTTGTTGTTAAGAAAAATCTAAGAGAATCCGCTCCATATTTATCTATAACATCCATAGGATCTACACCATTTCCTAAAGACTTACTCATCTTACGTCCTTCTTTATCACGGATAAGGCCGTGGATAATACAATCTTTAAATGGGCGCCTACTAGTAAATTCTAATCCTTGGAAAGTCATACGATTAACCCAGAATGGTATAATATCATATCCAGTTACTAAGACATTGTTAGGATAATATCTTTTAAATAAATCTGTATCTTCTGGCCAGCCTAATACGGAAAATGGCCATAGAGCAGATGAAAACCAAGTATCTAAAACATCTTCATCTTGGACCCATCCTTCACTAGATGGTGCTTCCATTCCTACATAGACATCATCACCTTTATACCAAGCAGGAATTCTATGTCCCCACCATAATTGTCTAGAAATACACCAGTCATAGGTAATTTCCATCCAGTGATTCATTGTTTTTTCATAACGTTCTGGCACAAAATTTACTTTAGTATCTTTATTTTTTTGATTTGCAAGAACTCTATCGGCAAGAGGCCTCATCTTAACAAACCATTGTTTAGATAAAGTTGGCTCAACTACAGCATCACTTCTCTCACTATGACCAACATTATGAGTCATCTCTTCAATACCAATAAGTAGATCTTGTTTTTTCAAATCTTCTACTAATTTTTCACGACACTCTTCTCTAGTCATTCCCTCATATCCAGGAGCATTTTCATTCATAGTAGCATCTAAATTCATTACGACAACACGAGGTAAGTTATGTCTTAATCCTACTTCATAGTCATTAGGGTCATGAGCAGGAGTTATCTTTACACACCCTGTCCCAAACTCAGGGTCAGCATGAATATCCCCAACAATAGGTATTTCTTTATTAACGATAGGTAGAATTACAGTCTTACCAATTAAATGTTTATATCTATCATCAGAGGGATTAACTGCAACAGCAGTATCACCAAATAAAGTTTCAGGACGAGTTGTCGCTACATCTAAATATTCATCAGTACCAGTTATATAATATTTAATATGATAAAATGCACCCTTATCTTCTTTATAGATAACTTCTTCATTAGATAAAGCCGTCATTTGAACTGGGTCCCAGTTAATAATTCTCTCTCCCCTGTAAATCAAACCTTTCTCATAAAGTTTAACAAAAACATATCTAACGGCTTTACTAAGCCCTTCATCTAAAGTAAATCTTTCTTTAGTATAATCAAGACTAAGTCCTAGTTTAGCCCATTGTTCATGAATAGTAGCAGCATATTCATCTTTCCACTCCCATGCATGTTCTAACCATTCATCACGACTTATACCTCTTGGATTAATCCCCATTTCTCTTAATCTTTTATCAACCTTAGCCTGGGTTGCAATACCAGCATGATCCATTCCTGGAACCCATAGGGCATCATAGCCATTCATTCTCTTATATCTAATAAGAATATCTTGTAGTGTTGTATCCCAAGCATGACCTAAATGTAATTTACCAGTAACATTAGGTGGTGGTATTACTATACAAAAAGGTTCTCTACTCTTATCAACATTTCCTTTAAAATATCCTTTATTAACCCAATTATTGTATTTATCTTTCTCTACTTCTTTATGATTATATTTTTTATCTAACATGACCTTTCTCCTCCTCGTATATTTTGTTTCTTTTTAGCATTTCTTGTTCTATTTCATCCACTCCATAAATTTCATCAGTAAAGATATTATCATCCATCTTTCTTATTGTATAACCACCTATTGTACCATAATTTTCATAGTCACTTTTATGAGTAGTAAAATAATCTAATTGCCTATTAGTAACTTTCTTTGGTATATAGAAAGTAATTATTCCCAAATCTTCAAATGTCTTATAGTTAAAATGTCCTAAATCAGTAGTCTCTAAGGAAGCCGTATGGCCTTCATCTTCACCAAAGATAAGACCTAAATTATTATCTATAGAAAACTTCTGATAAGCAGATACATGATTGTCACCTTCTAAAATCTCCTCTACAAACTCATCTTGTAATATTTGATCTTCATCTGGAATAATAACAACTTTTCCTTTCAACATTTTATCACCTCTTTTAGTTAAATAGTTTTCATTTTTCTTCTTTATAATATCTATTTCTTGCTCGATATTTTCAACTCTTTCTTCTCTAAGTTTTCCATTTTCTAACAAGGAAATATTACTGAAACCTACATAATCACAGTTTTCAAATCTTTTAATATTATTATCTAACCATTCCTTTTGTCTATTAGTAACAAGTTCTGGAATATAGAATATAGCCAATTTCATATATTCAAAACTAGTCTTAACAACCAAATTACCATCTAATGTTAACATAACAGGTGCTATATTACTATCATCATTTCCAAACTTATAACCCAAGTTATAAGTATCAGAAAACTCTTGCATATACTTTAAATGATGTTCATCCTTTTTTAGCACTCTAAAAAACATAGGTACATTTAATTTATCTTCATTAGAGATAATATATAAACAGTTTCTAATTTTAAACACCTCCTAAAAATAAAAAATAACTATAACTTAAGGGAGTAATACAATGAACAATGAGTATACTCGGTACCACCTTAATTTATAGTTATTATAACTAACTCATTACTAATAACGGATATCCCGGGATAACTTACTAAAATTTTCAGAAATCCTGCTCTATTCACTACCTTCCATATATCATATTATTAATTTACACCGGCCATTAACTCTCTATTAATACTTTATATGTACTCCTTGAATATCAATCGCATTTAAAGATATTATACGCTATTATTTAATATTTTACAACTGTCTATTTTTTCGTTCTTCAAAAAAAAATGCAACTTCATTTAAATCTCCATCAAAAATAATATTTTTATTATCTATGATATTAGCACCAGTAATTAAATCACTTTTTAAAGTTCTTATTTGATATACTTCACTTATAAAATCTTTTAATGATTCTTGTTGATAGTCATTAATATTAGTATTTATATAACTAATAATAGAATCTCTAGTAATAAGTGATATAGCAATAGTATTATCACTAACTAAATCTATATAAGAGGAATTATCATTAACTTGAAAATATTTTTTTAATTCATCAAAACATTCTCTTTGATGAAAACTTTTTGTAACAGTCTTTTTAATTGTTAATTCAGGCAAGATAATAATTATTCCTGTATTTCTATTATTTAAAGTATATTTACTATAATCTTCTAAAACTAAACTAGCCATATTAAAATTACGATATTTATTAAACATCTCTTGCATAGTAGTATCTAAAGCTATAGATTTTTCTTGATAGTAATATTCACATATTTCTGGTAGGCTTCTTTTATTATTAGAATAATTATATAAAAAGTCATAGAAATCATAACCATCATTACGTAGATTAGTAATAGTAGAACTATTATCATTATAATTAGATAAGATTTCTTTTAAAGGTTTTATATCTAGCATAGTAGTATTAGTTGGTATATAAATATCAACATTACAATCATCTAATAAAGTAACCTCTCCCATATTTCCAAAAGCTTTATGAAATGCTCTAATTATTGTAACATTATTGTTTAAGTAATCTCTATAAATAACAGAGAAATCTTTGCTACCACTAGCTAGTTCTTTATCACTATATAATCTTAAACGTTTATTGAAGCCTGAAAAACTTTGTTTGGACATATTTTCTTCACTAATTGTAGCTTGTTCTGTTAAGACTTTACCATCTTTAATAAAATATATATCACCTAAATGTTTACTGTTCATAAACTTCACCCTAAATAATAATATAACTACTTTACTTTAATATCAAGTTTATATTGTAAATAATTTGTTGAAGCTCTCATTATATAGCCATAATAACTTGCTTTAACTCTTACTAGTTTATCTTTATCATAAATACTTAAATATTTAATCTTTCTTTTTATTCTAGTTTTAACTTTATTATTTATTCTAATAATAAACAGGAACTATTATACTTATTTTAGGC
The DNA here is from genome assembly GCA_944358355.1 of uncultured Bacilli bacterium. Taxonomy (GTDB): domain Bacteria; phylum Bacillota_I; class Bacilli_A; order RF39; family UBA660; genus Onthousia. The sequence continues at coordinate 5,121 of CALVQY010000045.1, forward strand.
AAAGTTAGCCCTCCTTTACAGTTATTGATATATAATACATCTAAAATTAAATTAGATAAAGTAATTTATTAAAAACTATGCTATGATTATACTAGGTGAAGGTTATGATAAGGTTTAAAAATGTTAACAAGGAGTACAAAAGTAAAAAAGGACAAATTACTAAAGCCTTAAATGATATTAATATTAATTTAGGTGATAAGGGCTTAATTTTTATTATTGGTAAAAGTGGTAGTGGTAAGAGTACTTTATTAAATATTTTAGGAGGTCTTGATAGTAAAACTAGTGGTCATATTTATATTGATAATAAAGATATAGATAGTTTTAGAGAAAAAGATTATGATAGTTATAGAAATACTTATATAGGTTTTATTTTTCAAGATTTTAATTTACTAGAAGAATATAATGTCTTTGATAATGTTATGTTATCGGCTAAATTATTAAGAAAGAAAGTAAATAAAGAAGAAATACTTAATCTTTTAGAGCGTCTTGGTCTTAAAGGATTAGAATATAGAAATATTAATGAATTATCAGGTGGTCAAAAACAAAGAGTTGGTATTGCAAGAGCACTAATAAAAAATCCTAAAGTAATACTAGCAGATGAACCTACAGGTAATTTGGATAGTCACTCTAGCTTAGAAATATTTAAGTTATTAAAGGAAATCAGTAAAGAAAAATTAGTAGTTGTTGTTTCTCATGACTTAGAAAGTGCTAATACCTATGCTGATAAAATATTAGAATTGCAAGATGGCAATGCTATTAGAAATGATTTAACTACTGAAGAATTAGATGACAATACTTTCTCTTTAACTAAGTCAAGACTTCCCTTTAAAGAGTGTTTGCACTTTGCTTTTACATCACTTAAAAGTAATAAAGTAAAACTATTCTTTACCATTATCTTAACTATGATTTCTTTAGTCTTTATGGGAATATCTGTTAACTCTTTTCTTTATAATAAAGGAGATTTCATGGCTGGAGTTATGAGTGACAATAATGAATATATTTTTGATATTGAAAAAATGCAAGTAGAATCTACTGGAGCATCTTTACCATTAACTTTAACTAATGATGATGTAACTACTTTAAATAAAACAATTAATGAAAAATTAAATCCAACTTATCGTCTTTATAACAATAATAGATTCTTAACTTTTACTTATGGCGAATATGTAGAAAAGGATGATGAGTTTAGTCATATACCTATGTGGTTTTTATATGTTCAAGTAAATGATGAAAGAATATTAGGAGATAATATCCAAGGAAATGTACCAACTAATAGTAATGAGATTATGGTACATAAAAATGTAGCAAGATATATTTGTAAGTATGGAGTTTTAGATAGTACTAATAATATTTATAAACCTGGTTCTATTGATGAATTAATTAATAGTAATAAAGAAATAATGTTAGGAAATAATAAAGTTATTATTACAGGGATAGTAGATAATGATTTAAATGATGATTACTTTATTTATGTTAATGGCTTTGTAGATAATGTTATTTTAAATAATGATATAAATCTTTTTCTTACAGATGCTTATTTATCTAAACAAGATACAATTGCTAAAAATCTAGCTGTATATAATAGTAATGTTACTCTTGTAACAGATAATATTACAGCTCTTAATAAAGATGAGATTATTATTTCCTTGGATTTGTTTAAAGAATTGGATTCTAACTTTAATGATGAATTAAATGACTATTTATTAAATAATAGTGAAGAAAATTATAATACTTTAATTTATACTTTTACGAACCTTTATATAAATGATAATAATAGTCTTAATAATTTATATATTACTATGAATGGAGATTTAAATGGTACTCATATAGAAAATGATTTAAAAGTAGTAGGGATTAGTTTAGATAATAACAATTATATAAGTAATGACTATATAAAAGAAATAGAAACTAGATGTTCTAATAAAAATAATTCTAGTTATAGAGTATATGAAGATAATTTTAATGAATTAAAAAAGATTATTAATACTTATGAAACAAATTATAATAAAAGTGGTGTTTATTATTATTTAACACTACCTCATTATGATGATTTAGAACGAATAGATGCTATTTATACTTTTCTTGCAAAATATATTAATATCGTAACTTTAGTCTTTGTTTTATTTACAATACTACTCTTCTCTAACTTTATTTATATATCTATTACCTATTCTAAAAAACAAATAGGTATATTAAGAGCTTTAGGTACAAGTAAAAATGATGTTATTAAGATATTCTTATATGAAAGTATAGTTGTAGGTATTATATCTTACATAATTTCTATTATACTTTGGTTTATTTCTATTAATTTATTAAATAATTCTTTATTTGGAGATAAAACTTATATTTTAAATGGTATAGTAACGAATCCATTAGTACCAATTATAATGTTTATCTATACTATTATTATATCTATAATTATTACACTTATATCTTTAAGTAAGATTACTAAGATAAAACCTATAGATGCTATACTTAATAAGTAAAAGAACTCTAAACAAAATCTAGAGTTCTTTTCATTTATGCAAGCTCTTTTATGTAATTTTTTATTTCTCTATCAGTTAAAACATTACCAGTAGAGACAACCTTATCTTCTATCATAAGAGCGGGAATGACATTTATGTTGTACTTCTTCTTATAAGTAGAATCTATTTTTTCAATATTAAATTCCATATCAAGTTCACGTTCTACTTTAGATAAGTTTTTTAATATTTTCATACCATTACTACAATTAGCACTGTTTAATTTATAACTTTTATATTTACGATATAATCTCCTCCTTTCATATTTTAAGTATAAAAGAAGATTATGGGAAAACTATGGGCTAATTATGAAAGATTATTTAATAACATTCTTGTACTTATCAACTATCTTAGTATTTTGATTAAAAATTACTGAATATATAAGATAATCTTGCCAAATAATTAATTCTTCTTTAGTCTTTTCATCAAGTATAGAGAAATCTTTTAAGAAGTTTTTTAATCCTTCTAGCTTTAAATTAACTTCTTCACCAATAGAAGTTCTTATACCATTATTATGTTTTAACTTATTAGTTAAAATTACTAATGATATAATTTTTGTTAAAGGATAGTATGTTAAAATCAAAAACAATATAAAGAAGATAAAGAAAACAACAAAGACCAATAAAATATTATTCATAACATTTATATTTTCTATATTATTAAATAAAACTATAGTAACTATTATAAATATTATATAAATAATAATAGATATTAATATTTCTTTTTTAATATGGCTTTTAACTTTTTTATCATCCTCTAATAAATTAAAATTTCTCGCTTCTTTTATAATCGTATTTTCATAAGTATATTTATCTATATTTAAATTACCATTAACAATATTTTCAAATACATACTTTAAAGTTATAGGTAAGTTATCTTTTCCTTCCTTACTTAATAATGTAATATTATCTTGGTTAATAGTAATCATTTTTCTTTGTTCTAATGCTAAAAGATCTCCTAATAAAGAACTAGTATAATTAATACTAAAATTATCAATATAAGATAATACTGATGGAGAATATTCTTTTAATACATCACGATAATAACTTTTATCTTTAGAAAAATCAACACTAGATAGTTTTAATTTCATATATTTTTTTCTACTTAAATAAATAGCGATTAAAATAATCCATAATAATATTGGTTCTACAATTGCTAAAAATAAAGATATTACTAAAACAACAATAATAGCATTCATAAAATATTTATTTTTTAACTTTATAACAACATCTTCATCTATATTGTTTATATCATCAATTTGTAACTCTTCTAAAACATCAGGTGGAGCGTTTCTTATCTCTTCTTTAATTTCATAATCTATACTATCATTTTGATAGTCATTATAAATGCCACTACCTAATGAAAAAGCATTAAAAATAAAACAGCCCATAAATACTATTAGTACAATAATTTTAATTTTTTTACTTGTCATAATAAAATACTCCCTTTAGTTATTTATAATTAAATTTTGATACTCTTCATGATTATTAATCCATTTAATTGCATAAGAACAACTACATTTTACTTTAATATTATTTTCTTTAAAATAATTAAAAGCATGAGTTAAAAGAAGACTTGCAATACCTTTTCCTCTTAAGCTTATATCAACAAAAGTATGATTAACATCTACAACATTAGAAGATATATAAGGATAATCTACCTCACCTAGAATATTACCTTTATCATCTAAATATATAGTTCTATTCTCCTCTACTTTAAACATTTTACCACGCCTTTACTATTTAATTATATAACATAAATTTCCTATTTACTATACATTTTTCATAAGTTATAATAAAGAAAAAGAAAGGAAGATGTTTATGAAATGTCCAGTATGTAAAGATGTTACTCTACTAATGAGTGAAAAGAAAGGTGTAGAAATAGATTATTGTCCAGAGTGCCGTGGTATCTGGTTAGACCGTGGAGAGCTTGAAAAGATTATGGAAAAAGAAGATACTTATATAAATAAAGAAATTAAAGAAAGTTCTCACAAAGAATCAAGACATTATGAAGAAAAACCTAAAAAACAAAAAAGAGAATCATTTATGAGTGAAATCTTTGAAATGTTTGGAGAGTAAAAAATAGTAGTAAAAACACTACTATTTTTATTTTATAAGCCTATCTTTTTACTTTCATCTTCCTGTAATATTTCACTTAATACCCATTCATTATTTTCATTTTTTACAAATTTCCAAAACTCTACAAAAGATTTATTTTTAGTATCTCCACTGACTATACTCTTTGTCTTAGTATCAACAATATAATCTATCATTTTTCCTTTTATGTAAAACCAAATCAAATCTTTATTATCATCTTTATCATCATAAACAGATACTGGCTTTAGATTAACTAATCTTATTTTCTTTAAGATATTTCTTCTATTATTAATATCCATCCACTCAAGCTTAGACTTAAAATTCTCATATAAATCTTTATCCATATAGTCTTTAGCTTTACTGATATCGTTATTAGTCCAAGCTTCTTCTACAATATAAAATGTTTCTATTACTCTTTTTTCAATAGTTTTATATTTAAAGGTAATATCTTTATTGTCTAATAATCTTAAATATCTTTTACTATTAAAAGATGCTCTTAGTACTTTAAAATATAAGATGATAGTGGATGCAAATATTATAAGAATAAATATTATAGCAGAAATAATATTGGAAAGAGGACTACTATAACCTCTTCTTCCATAATGTCTACTACTAGAACCACCAGAGCTTGAATGAGATCCACTACTACTTCCTCCACCTGCTCTTAAAATAGTTATAGGATTATCATAAGATATTTCTTTAGCATTTACTACAATAACATTACAAGAAATAACTACTAATAAAAGTAAAAATGATAATAATAAAATATTTCTCATAAACTTTAACCTTCTTCTATTATTTTACAAACATCTATCCACTCTTTATAATTAGATGCTTCTTCTAACTCTTTAATAGTAAGTTTTATAGCACTGTTACTACTACCACAAGCAGGATAAACTGTATCGAAGTCTTTTAGAGATATATCTAAATAAACATCTACCCCTTCATTTATACCAAAAGGACAAACTCCTCCTACTTTATGACCAATAAGAGGTTCTACCTCATCTACCTTAATCATTTTAGCTTTCTCATTGAATTTACTTTTATATTTAGAATTATCTATCTTTCTATTACCTGCTGTTACTATTAATATAGGTTTATTATTTACTAAAAATGATAAAGTCTTAGCAATTTCAGCTTCCTTACAGTTTAAAGCAATCGCTGCTTCCTTCACCGTTGCAGATGATGTATCAAATTCTTTTATTTTATTATCTAATCCATATTTTCCTAAATGTTCTTTTGCATTTTTTAATGACATAACTTTTACTCCTTATCTATTTTCTAACTCATTTAATTTATCCTTATCTAAATAAACAACTTTTTCTTTAAATTTATTTATATAATCTAGCTTTTTCTTTTCTTTCTTATAATAACTATTAACAACTATAAACATATCTATTAACTGTAATAATGTTGGTGGATAATTATACTCTTCCTTACCTTGTCTTTGATTAAGCCACCGTCTTATAACTCTTTTATAAATATCTCTTTTCTTTATGTTTATATAATATATCTTATCACATTTTTCTAATCCTTTAACAAATTTACTTCTTCCTACATCTTCTATTATAAAAGAATCTTTAGATAAAATATCACTAAACATTTTCTTAATAGTTTCATCATCTCTTCTAATATGATTATTATCATCATCAAAAACTAATTTATCAAGCTCATAACTTTTTATATTAGACTTCTTGCGAAACTAAGTATCTAAGCAAAGATTATAAAAACTGCATATTATAAGAAACCTAGAATAAAAT
>CALVQY010000046.1 GCA_944358355.1 uncultured Bacilli bacterium
ACCTTTACGAACTAATTGATTTACTGTAGGCATTGTAATCATTAACTCCTTTCTTTACACATATCCAGGTGTATCATTTTTACTTTTAAATAAAATTTTGCCCAAGGCAAAACTAAATTTAAATCAGCATACATACTATAACACTATGTTTAAGATATTGTCAATATGATTTTCAAATTTTATTTAACTTTAGTCTTCATATTGTCTTTATTTTCTCTATTATTTAACATATCATCTAACACTTCGTTAATATAAGTCCATTCTAAAGAAGAAAAATCTGCTTTCATAACTTTTCTTAAAAAATCCCTAACATTTCTATTTTCCATTAAATATTTACTATATTCACTATATCCTTTAGTAGCATATGCCATATCATAGAAAGAATCAATCTGATCATCTGGTATTTTTAAAGTTTCTATCAAGCCATTTAAGATTTTACTTTTAACAGGAGCATACCTATTACCTCGTTCAATATCACTTAAATATACTGGAGAAATATTTAAATTTTTAGCAAGACCTCTAACAGAAATTCCCAGTTCTTCTCTTTGCCTTCTTATACACTTCCCAAAAGTATATTTATCATAAGTTAATAAATCAATATCATTAAAGTTCATTAAAGCACCCCCAAACTAATGACTATATTATACATAAAATAAATATAATTTTCAATCTACAATATTCTCCCGTAAGTTTCTACATAAGGTTTTTTCAAATACTCTTTAAACATTATTTTATTATAAATATCCATCTGTAATTTATAGCACTTACCATGAGAACTATGAGCCAACCAAGAATTCCATTCAAGTATAGTTTTATCTATATCAAGAAGACCTCTTTCATAAAGCATATTCCAGCGTCTTACTTTTCTTTTAATTTTTTTTATACTTCTTTTTCTAAGTAATCTATAACTCTCATATATTCTAAAACCACAAAAATCTAGTCCCATCTTATTAGGGTAATATCTACTCTTATTATTAAGTTCTAAATGAAGTCTTGTCTTAACATACTTCTCTACATCTTTAAGAACATCCCTAGCTTCCTCTTTAGTTCTAACAAACATAATAAAGTCATCCATATATCTAACATAATATTTAATATGAAGTTTTTCTTTAACATAATGGTCAAGTTCATTCATATAAATATTTGCAAAAAACTGAGATGTATAATTACCAATAGGAAGTCCTACCTCTTCTCCATCATTATATATAAATTCATAGGTTAAAGCAAGTAATTTATCATCTTTAATAAATCTCTTTAATATATCATATAAAACATCTTTATCTATATTATAAAAAAAGCCCATTATATCACATTTAACAATATAATACGTTCCATATTTATTCTTCATCTTCTGCATATATTCTTGAGCTCTATCAACCGCTTTATGAGTACCTCTTCCTTCTATACAAGCATAAGAATCATTAATAAAGCGTGGCACAACATAAGGTTTAATAAACTCATAAATATACCACTGATGAACAACTCTATCTACATAAGGTAAAGCCCTAATAATTCTTTCCTTAGGTTCATATATTTTAAAAGTTCTATATTTTCCCATCTTATAAGTACCATTTTTTAATTTCTTATAAAGATTAACTATATTTGTCTCTAAATCAACATCAAACTTTAAAACCTCTCTAGAATATCTCTTAGTCTTACTAGCACGTTCATGAGCAGAAAGTAATGCCTCAATAGTTAAATGTTTATCAAATTCATTTCTTATCGTGTGAGGCATGACCTAATCCAACCTCCATTAAGATTAGAAATATTAGTAAGTTTCTTACTCCAAGCCGTATAATTTTTAGAATTAATATATTTCTTCTTATGAGATACTCTAATTAAAACTTTAACTATTTTAAGATTGGCATCAAGTTCATTTAAATAAGCAAGCCTCTTTTTCTTATCAAATTCTTTTTGAGCATAAATAATATCCTTAAGCCCATCATAAGTAGTATTTTTAATATCTTGAGCTAAAGAAAATCTTTCACTTTTAGGATACTTTAAAAGTATTGAAAGAGTATAGTAAATAAGCTCAACATATTGTTTATAAATAACTAATCCTTCTAAATCATCCATATAGTTGCCTCCTAAATAAATTTTTCTAGTATTCAAGACTTACTAACTAGAAAAATTTAATTCATTTTTTATTCATAACGAAAAGGAAAAAACTCTCTATGACATTTATTTTTTATTATATACATAATAACTTAAATATCTATTATCTCATAGTATCATCACGAGGCGGAACGAGTAATTAATGAAAGCACCACCTACAACAACATTTCTAGGACTATATCCAAATACACCTGCATCTAGAAAAGTATTATAGTTACCGCCGCGCATCTAAAACAAGTACACATCTTAAGTTTCTCCCACTAAAAAAATTATCATATTTTTAACAAAAATACAATAATTATATACTTTCTAATATTCGAAAACTACTAATTAGAAAATTATTACTTCATTATTTTATTCATAACGAAAAGGAAAAAACTCTCTATGACATTTGTTTTTTATTAATTACATAATAACTTAAACATCCACTATCTCATAGTATCATCACGAGGCGGAACGAGCCATTGACATTAGCGTTACCAATGTTCCAGGTATTGAAGTTGAATACACCTGCATTAGTAGAATTGTTATAGTTACCGCCGCGCAACCAGTTTCACAAGAAAACATTAATTTTCAAATTTTTCCCTCTTCTAAATTACCACAATTAACAAAAAATTTCTAGTATTCGTTAAACTACTAACTAGAAAAAATTACTTCATTATTTTATTCATAACGAAAAGGAAAAAATTCTCTATGACATTTGTTTTTTATTAATTACATAATAACTTAAACATCCACTATCTCATAGTATCATCACGAGGCGGAACGAGCCATTACTATTAGCATTACCAAAGTTCCAGGTAGTAAAATAAAACATACCTGCATTATTACCACCTGTACTATGACTACCGCCGCGCAAAGTAAAAATAATTACAATTTAAATTAAAATTTTCCCTTTACAATAAATTACCATAATTATCTAATCTAAACAATATATTTAAAGCTTTTTAGCATTATAATCTTTTTTCTAGTATTCGTTAAACTACTAACTAGAAAAAATTACTTCATTATTTTATTCATAACGAAAAGGAAAAAATTCTCTATGACATTTGTTTTTTATTAATTACATAATAACTTAAACTTCCACTATCTCATAGTATCATCACGAGGCGGAACGAGTTATTACTGTTAGTATTACCAGAATTGCGAGTGAAGTTGAATATACCTGCATTAGTGGAATTGTTATAGTTACCGCCGCGCAGACAGTTTCACAAAGAAACATTAATTTTTAAATTTTTCCCTCTTCTAAATTATCATAATTAACAAAAAATTTCTAGTATTCGTTAAACTACTAACTAGAAAAAAATTACTTCATTATTTTATTCATAGCGAAATGGAAAAAACTCTCTATGACATATATTTTTTATTATATAATATAATAACTTAAATAATTCTCACATCATAGTCTCTCATCACGAGGCGGAACGAGTTGTTACTGTTTGGACCACCAAGATTGTTGGTACGATTGAAGTTAAACACACCTGCATTAGTAGTATTGTTATAACCACCGCCGCGCAACATAGCCATATAATAATATTATTAATAAGTTCCTCCCAATTAAAATTATCATTAAAATTAATAAAAAGCAAGGGAAAGCCTTGCCTATGACTACTGATATTCGCCCAAATTAACTACTAACCATCATCATATATATAAGTTTACTTATAAAAGTAGGAATTAAATCTCTAGGATATTAATTTTTTATTATCTACATAATAACTTAAATTACGATTATATCGTAGTCACGCTCATCACGAGGCGGAACGAGCCTAGCGAGCACTGAATCGCAATAGAGCAAAAAAGAATATTGTCCAATCAAAAACAAAAAAACCACCGCCGCGCAACAACCAAAATTTCATCAACACACAAAAATGAGCGAAGTACCATTATCAAGCAGAAATGGAACAATGACTTAATCCCTATCATCTATTTATAGATGACATAACAATTGTACAAAAAGAAAAAAAAATAACAATGGAAGTTTTTTCCAATTTTACTAACAGTAAATATACAATAATAAAAAAAGTAAATATAATAAATATGAAATTTTACAAAAATGTAATAAATTAATTATTCTATATATCAAAATCTTGTTAAATACTTTTATATTTTATCATACACATAAAAAAATTACTTCATTTAACTTATCTTACAATTTTTTTAAAATTTAATTAAGCCCGGGACTTATCAAAAAGATAAGTCCCGGGCTAATTCCTACTTCTCCTCAAAAACACGAAAAACAAAAAAAACGCCTCGGTGCAAAAAAGAGGGCACCGAGGCTAATCACAACGAATAATTCGACAATATTCTTTCTTTCTCTATTTTTACCATCTTATTTTATTCAGTGCAAAGAGTTAGTCCTTACGGACTAGTCACGCTCATCACGAGGCGGAACGAGCCGCTACTGCCCGGACCACCAAGAGCGCTGGTACGATAGAAGCCAAACACACCTGCATCAGCAGTACCGCTATAACCACCGCCGCGCAACAACCATGGGTATTCCTCACTTACCATCGTCCTAGAATCACTATACCATCCTGCTGTTTCTGATAAACCATGACTTATACACTCTCCTCCATTACATGCTGTACTTACATTATCACTTGTGTATTTATCATAGTATTTACTATCTAATGTCAATGGATCACTAAATCCTGATGATGCAACCATATCATTGTAGTTTGCCATTACATACTCCCAGGCTCCTCCACTCATATCATATACTCCGTAGATTGTTCCCGTTGTACTTGCTCCTACTCCTTTTCCTGTACTTCCTTCTTCTGTTCTTATATTGTTATCATATGTATATTGACATCCATAATCTGTATTTCCATTAGAAGGGCTTCCATAACTACATCCTGTTATATAACTATCACTTTTATTTTGATATACTTCTTTATCTGCTCCAATATAGTTTTCATTTCCTAGTTTTCCATATCTACTTTGACTTAAATAACTTACTACTGCCCACTCACTGTTTTTCATAGCATGTGAATTCATATTTGTACTAAACCCATATCTATTTCCTTCTGCACTTACTTTAAGCCCTACATTATAGATATTACTTACGTTTATATTTCTCCAACTTGTTACATTCGGTTTTATCATTGCATCTAAACTTGATGTATTACTTCCTCCATAAGCTTCACTTGGATTACTACTACTTGTCTCAAACTTTCCTACCCATATTCCACTTAGTTCTTCTCCTCCATATGTAAAAGCATCTGGCGTATACCAATTCTTTGGCTCTTCTGTTGCTAAATATTTTGCACTTCCTGTTTCTTTTGTTTCTTTATCTACAAACTTTATATCTATCTCTCCTGGTAATGTAGCTGTTGGGGCACTATTTAAATACACTCCTCTTTTCCCATAATATGTTATTCCATTCTCACTTGCTATCGTATAACTATATCTTGGTATCCATACCCACATCGTTTCTATATCATCCATATTTATCTCTGTTCCTACTGGCGCACTTTGGTATTCTGCTAACTTTTCACTTTTTACTGTTACCGCATTTGCCCATATTCCCATATCATAGTTATACCATCCATTATCTATATCTGTTTTTACCCAATTATATCCATCATGTTTAACTGCTATCATATTACTATCCATCTCTGGAGCATTTACTGCATCATTTCCTTGCTCAAAATTAGAATCATCTACTTGTTGTGTTGCAAATACTTTTAGTCTTCCTAAATATACTTTTCCCATCGCTTCATTTGTTGCATTTATATTTAACCAAACTCTTAATTCACAATCTTCTATCTTTTCATGTGCATCTATTACTCCATAACTTATTATAGACGAATCAGACAAACTACCAGTCATCGTTCTCCCATCCATTTTAAGTTCATATCTTACATCTCTTGGATCTAATAATTTACAGCTTTCTCCATCTGTTGTCTCACAGTTAGATAATGCCTCATCATCATCTGTTAAAGAAAGAGTATAATATAATGCTATACTACTTTTATTTTCTAATGAAAATTTATAAGGCGTACCATTCTTTCCTTCATCATCATATGTTGGTATTGTATTAACTAGTTGTATCCCTTCACTAGCTCTCTCATCTAATTCTAAATCAAGCTTTCCAACAGTTAATTGAACATCTTCATTACCATAAATAACTGTTCTAAGCCAAGCATATGTAAAACCAATAATTAATAATATAAGAACTACAACAATCGCAATAATAATTTTTCTTTTATTACTACTTATAGTTCCATTTTTTTCTTCCATTTATTACTATCAACCTCCCTATATTATCAAATTATTCTATATCAATTATATCATTATTTAAAAAATATGGAAGATTTTTGTCAAATTTTATTAACTAACAATTAATAACAAAAGAAATAAAATAACCTCTATTCTCCATAGGCTTAAATTAAACACTACCGTACCAGTTTGATTTTATTATTAAATTGTTATTTTGTCTATCTAAAACTTTATCTAAACTAAATATTCCAAATTATAGTGTAACTTTAATCCTTCTAATAATATATTTAAACTTGCATTTATATCTCTATCATTATGTGAGCCGCATTCTGGACAATCATATTCTCTTATACTTAAATCTTTTATGTTACTATTCTTATAGCCACAATGGCTACATATTTGACTACTTGGATAATGGGTATTTATCTTATAATAATTTTTACCTTTTATTTTACATTTCCATTCTATTAAAGAACGTAATGTACTAAAAGCAGCATCTGATAGACTTTTATTAAATGCTTTTCTCTTATCTTTAAACATATCTTTTACTTTTAAATTTTCTGTTACTATAATATCATGTTCATTAACTATCTCATTAGCAATGTCGTTTAAATAATGTTTTCTATAATTTTTTATCTTAGCATAAATTCTTGCTATTTTTTCTTTTGTATTTAAATAGTTCTTACTTCCTTTAACTTGTCTTGATAACTTTCTTTGTAATCTTTGTAATCTCTTTTCATATTTCATTAATACTTTCTCATTACTATATTTAATACCATCACTTGTTATTACTAAATCTTTTATTCCTAAATCTATTCCTACTATACTAGTAGGTGTTACTTTATCTATTAAGATATCTTCTACTACAACAACACTTACATAATATTTATTGGTAGGCTCTTTTGATATAGTTGCATTTAATATCTTTCCTTCTATTCTATCTTTAGTTCTAAATCCTCTTATTTTAATTTTTCCTAGTTTAGATAATTTTATAAATCTAGTTAGTAAATCTACTTCTATATTATTATATTCTTTTCCTTTTTTTGGTATTTCTTATACAACTAGTTCTATATGACTGCTTACTAAATCTATTTTTAAATTTAGGATAACCTTTTCTTTTTACATAATAATCATTAAAAGCTTTACATAAATCATCTATAGCAAAACATAATACAGTTGAATCTACTTCTTTTAAAAATTCATTTTCTTCTTTTAATTTAGGTAAATCTTTATGTAAATCAAATCTATTTATACCATTATTATCTTTTAAATAATTAAGATAATGATTATATACAAATCTTTTACATCCTAAAGTTTTATTAATTAATATCTTTTGGTCGCCAGTTGGATATAATCTAAATTTATATGCTCTATATATTTCCATAATATGAACCGCCCTTTAGTAACTCAAGTGTGCTATGTAGAAGATATGTTTGTCAATACATATTTTCGATTTTTTAGTATAAATTTCCTATTATATAAAAAAGACTATAAAAGTCTTAATCATGAAAGCAACTTCCCCCAATAAATTCTCTTATTATAGAATCATCTGGAATACTCTCACTTGGAATCGGTAAAATTAATCTTAATACATTAAGTAATCTTTTCGCTTCTTCATAATATACAGAATCTTCATCTACAGAATATAACAAAGGCTCTACATAAGTTTTAAGTACACCTAACTCATATATTAAAGCAGTATTTATAGTAATATCCGCTTCATCTTGATAAGGAAAAATATATTTTTCTTCCCCATTTCTAACATTATTCCAAACTTTTAAAGTATCTACTACACTATATCCTCTAGTCCTATTATCTCTAATTATTCTTCTTAAAAGTCTATTATCTGTAGTAGGAAAACGATTATGGTAATCTATATTCAGTTCAGTTAAAGCAGACAAATATATCTTAAACTTATTCTTAGCAGGTATTTCTTTTAATACCTTAGGATTTAAGGCATGTATCCCTTCTATTAATAAAATATCATCTTTATCCAATTTCATCTCTTTAACAAATTCTTTAACACCTTCTTTAAAGTTATAAATAGGTGCCACAACTTCTTTACCATTCAACAAATCATCTACTTGTTTAGTAAGTAATTCATTATCTACTGCATCTATAGACTCATAATCTTTTTCTCCTTTTTCATTAACAGGAGTTTTATCTCTATCAACAAAATAATCATCCATACTAATCATTTTAGGATTAAGTCCAAAACTTTTTAAGTACATACAAAGTTTGGTTGTCGTTGTCGTCTTGCCACTAGAAGAAGGTCCAGCCAGTAATATAATTTTTTTATCTTTTTTATTATCTACTATTTTTCTAGCAACAGAAAGTAATCTATTACTTTGTAAAGTTTCATCTATTCTAATTAAATCTGCTATCTTACCACGACTTACAACTCCATTTAAATCAGCAATTGTCTCTATTTTCATAAGCTTAGTCCATTCTCTACATTCTTTAAAGACTTTAAACATATTAGGATGATGAACATAAGCTTTAATTTGATTACGAGAATATTCTGTAGGGAATTGAAGTACAAAGCCATTATCATCAACATAAGTTAATTTAAATTCTTTTAAACAAGATGTAGAAGGAGGCATTTGGCCATAAAAGTAATTATAATAATTAGAAAGTCTATAAAGCGTAATAGAAGTATTAGTATTATATTTCATTATCTTTGCTTTCGCTAAATCATTTATACTTTCAAAATAATGAATAGCAGATATCCTATCAACACTAACTTTAGTAATAGACAAATCCATTTCAACTATCTTTAACATTTTTTTAGCAATTGATTTAAGTATTGTTTCTGTAAGAGGAAAACTTGTTTTTATATATATTCCCTTATCTAAAGAATGCATAACTTTAATATTAGCATCCATCCCAAATATCTCTTTAACAGCAACTATAAGTAAAAATGTCAATCCAGCAATATGAGCTCTATTACCTGCTTTAGAATTTAAATCATAAAAAGTTATACCACAACTTTCATTAACAACATAACTAAGTTCTTTATATACATTGTTTACACTAGCAAGAATAATAGGAAAACGATAGTCTTTTTGATATTCTTTACTAAGTTGTAACAAAGTAGTTCCAACAGGAACACTCTCTTCTTTACCATTAACTGTTACTTTAATTTCTTCTATCATTTTAACACCCTCTTAATTCTATATATGATTATATCAAACTTAACATACAAAGTCTAATAATTTTGTTATATCTTGTATGGTATAAATTAAATTATATCTGGATATAGTAGAATTGGGTGATAATATGAATTTAGTGCCAATGATTGTTGATAAAGAAATAAACGGAGAAAGAAGTTATGATATTTTTTCTAAATTATTAAAGAATAGAATAATTATACTAAGCGGTACTATTAATGACGAAAGTGCTAACACTATAGTAGCAGAACTATTATATTTAGACTCTCTAAATCATGAAGATATATCTCTTTATATTAACTCACCAGGAGGTTCTGTAACAGCAGGTTTTGCTATCTATGACACCATGAATCTAATTAAAAGTGATGTATCTACTATTTGCATGGGCATAGCTGCATCAATGGCTGCATTCCTTCTATCAAGTGGAAAAAAAGGTAAAAGGTATGCTCTACCTAATAGTGAAGTAATGATTCATCAACCTCTAGGAGGAGCCGAAGGTCAAGCAACGGAAATAAAAATTGCTGCTGAACATATCTTAAAAACGAAAAAAAAGCTAAATAAAATTCTAGCTTTAAACACAAAACAAAAATTAGAAAAAATAGAAGAAGATACAGAAAGAGATTATTTTTTAGAATCTAATGAAGCTAAAGAGTATGGACTAATAGATAAGGTTCTCTAATCTACAAAGACTTTATCCATTAGTTTTTTTATTTTCTTTTTCCTCTGTTTAGTCTTTTTCTTATTAACAGTAAATAATTTATTTTTTTCATCATAACTAAGCACATCCCCCTCTTTAACAGAAGGTAATTTATCAATTCTATAAGTCATAATCTTACCTTTACAAGGTTCAACAACAACTATATTATTTTCTATTCTATCAACAATGATTTCTGTAGTGTTTATACAATCCTCAAAAATAATAATTCCTCCTTTCTTAAAAAACAATCTTCTTTCAAAGCGTTAATATATCAAAAGAGATTATTATTAGCAAATAATACTTTTTTAAAATTCAACTAATTTAATAGCCAAAAATTAAATTTTCTCTAGAAGAATTTTTGATTTTCAGAGGTAAATAACTACAGATTTATAAAATTGAAAGTTTTATTTTATACTACATAGAATCCAAAACAAACAAATCTTTATTTTTAATAATTACAATAAAACTGGTGATTAAATTGGTAGAAATAGGAAATAGAATGGCTATGCTACGCCATGACAATAATTTAAAACAAAAAGATATTGCAAAAATACTAAATGTCAAAGAAAATACTTATTCTAAATGGGAAAAATGTTCTAATGATATTCCTTTAGAAAAGATTAACATACTCGCAAATTTTTATAATGTTAACCTAGATTATTTACTAGGAATATCTAACAAGATAGAACACAGTGAAAAGTTAAAAATTGATTATAAAAAAATATGTGAAAGACTATTAGAACTTAGAAAAGAAAATCACTTAACCCAAACCAAGTTAAGTGATAAAATAGGCTTTTTCCAAACAACATATTCTAGTTTTGAAACAGGTGTAAGACGTCCTACTACACACAAATTACTATATATAGTAAACTTTTATAATGTTTCAATGGACTACGTTGTAGGTAGAACTGATAAAAAGAAAATATATAAAAGTATTTATCTTAATTAATTCTTCAAGCATCCTACAGGAATAACATAAACATCATCATTACGCTTATAAGCATAATTACCAGTTGCAGTTAATACCATCATGAATGATGGTTTTTTCATTTTTTCAGTATCTATTT
>CALVQY010000047.1 GCA_944358355.1 uncultured Bacilli bacterium
ATTTGAAATTTCAACAGCAAAAATAACATCGCTTTGGGAAGATACCCCGTAGCTTGCTGCGGGGAGTATTCATTTTAACAAAGAAAGTCTATTGGAAAAACTTAAACAATGAAGAAGTTATTAATATAAAAGGAAGAATGATTGGTGGCTGTCTTGATATAATTACTGATTTATTTGGCACAAGATTTGATAATACTAAAGCTTTTTTGGAAAAATATAAAGATGATGGTATTATTTGGTACTTTGATGTCTTTGAGTTATCTAGTGAATCTATTATTAGAATCCTTTGGAAACTAAAAGATAATGGCTATTTTAAATATACTAAAGGCATACTTTTTAGTAGAGTTTATACTTGTAATAGTTATTATGATATTACTTATGAAGAAGCTATTTATGAATCTTTAAAAGACTTAAATATCCCTATAATTATTAACACAGATATAGGACATGTTGCCCCTAGAATGACTATTATAAATGGTGCAGTTTCTACTATTACTTCATCTAATGGTAAAGGTAAAATAAAATTTGAATTAATATAATTAACAAAGAAAGTTGTTGATAAGTTATGCTCTATATTATATATTGTCTTATCATAATAAGATTTGTACCAACATTTATTCTTTCACTAGTAATATCACTAAAAAGAAGTCAAGGTAATAAAAAGAACACCTTAAAAATGGCTATTGTATTTAGTCTTAGTGTTTTAAGTTTAGTTTTTACTTATCTAGCCTTTTTAACTAATATAAGTGCCTATATAATATCTATTACTATGCTTATTATAAATTTTGTTTTATCTATAATATTCAGTATATTAATAATTAAAGAAAAATAAGGTGAAAAATTATGATTAGACTATTACAATGGAATATTTGGAATAACGAATAGATAACATTATTAATGAATTAAAAAGAATATCTCCCAATATCGCTTGCATTCAAGAATTAGCAATTAAAGATAATAAAGATATTAAAGTTAAAGAAAAGTAGAGATGAATAATTCATTTCTACTTTTTTAGAACTTCTTCTTTAAGTTCTCTCTTCTTCTTTTTCTTAATCATATTTCTATATATAGGAACTAACTTAGTAAAAGCAAAATAATAAATTGGTTTAACTACATAATCAAATTCCCCCATAAATTCAACATAGTCCCCTCCAAATTTTTTCTTAAACTCATGAAGACCAAGTCTAGGATTATCCTTTGATAAATCTCCTATAGTTCCGAATTGATCATATATTTTTAATCCTCGTTCTTTACAAAATTTTAAATGTTCATAATAAGTATGATAGTTAACATAAGTTTCGGTTAAAATATTATGATTTCCTGCATAAAGTACCCAAGCTTTATCACCATATTCTATTATCATATGGGCAGAAAGAGTAACCTCACTACCATATTCTTTTAAATAATTATTGTATTTTTCTACTTCTTTTTCTAAGCTTTCTTTTTGTCTTGTTAATTCCTTAAGTTTATTTTTAGCACTCTTAGACATATTCTCTTTAGGAAGCTCTTGCATCTTCTTATTAACATCTTCTAAATCACTCTTTAATACTTCTAGACTTTCTTCAAGATTAACTTTACCTAAGAATAAAGTAGCCTTATTATCTTCATTAAATAATCTATATAACGTTTTATAATAATCCATATCATAAGAAACAAAATCTTTCCTAGACTCAGTAAGCATCATTAAATGATAGAAAGTAGGTATATCATCTTCAGTCCCAATCACAACTTTAGTCTTAAGTTTAAGTGATTTAGCAATTCTTTGTTTAGTAGTTTTTGAAAAATGTTCTTCAAGTTCTTCCATACTTTTTGTTAAATCTATTCTAAAAGTGTATCTAGGTTGCATTGTTTCAAAATTTTTAGTAAAGCCCATATGTTTATAACCTAATCTAAGTAATTCATTATATATTTTTTTATCTTTAGCTTCAATCTCTGTTACCTCACCTTTATAATCTTCCTTCTTCCAAACAATATCAGGATCTATCTTTACATAAATAGCTTTTTTCCTCTTCGCAAACTTTACAATCTCTTCTGTAAATTTATCTAATATTTCTTTATCATTAAAATTAATTACATATCCTCTTGGAGCATATAAATAACAAAGACCTAAAGGAAGACTTTTCTTAAGTAAAAGAGTTGCACCTACCAATTTATCATCATTGTAAAGCCCTAAATAATAAGGTGTAAGTCCCCGTCTTTCCTTTACAAGTTCTCCCCAATCATAAGACTGTAAAAAATGACTTTTATAAGGATTTGGCTTTACAAATTTTTCATATTCTTTTCTTTCTAAAACTTTTAATTCCATTTCTATCACGACCTATATTTAAAGTATAATTTATTTAATAATAACTGTCAATTTTAGTATAACCAAATTTTTTTTCTCTAACAAAAAAGAGCTTTCGCTCTTACATCATATACTTATCATTACTATTTCCATATCCTGTAGTTTGACTATCGTAATTTCTTGGGCTAATCATTGTAGATTCAATTCTATTAACTCTATTTTCTAATCTTCTCATTTGACGCTCTAGTCTATTTACTTGATTTTCCAAACTATTAATTCTCTGATTCATACTATTATTAAAACTTGGACCAGGTCCCATTCCTGGATTCATATTAGGGTTCATTGGCCACATAGGCATACCTTGATTCATAAAATTAACCTCACTTTCATTTTATTTTATTCCAAAGATTACATCTTTATGATAGAATATGCTATATAACTTTGATATAAGGAGTAAATTTATGAGATTAAGAAATGTTAAGAATAAAGAAGAAATACTAAATAACAGTGATTATCTAATAAAAAATCCCACTGATTATAAAGGAAACTGGAAAAATCTATTTAAAAACGATAATCCTATCTATATTGAAATTGGTATGGGTAAAGGGAAATTTCTATTAGAAAATGCTCTTAAATATAAGAATATTAACTATATAGGTATTGAAAGATTCGATAGTGTAATGGCAAAAGCGATAAAAAAGATTCCTAAGGATATAGAAAATATCAAGCTAATTAGAATGAATGCTTTAGATATTGATAAAGTGTTTTTAAAAGAAATAGATTTAATCTATCTAAATTTTTCAGACCCATGGCCTAAGAAAAGGTGGTATGATAGACGTCTAACTAGTAAAATTTTTCTTGATAAATATGATTCTTTATTTAAAAATACTAAAAGAATTGAAATGAAAACAGATAATGAAGATTTATTTATCTATTCACTTGAAACACTAAGTAATAAAGGATATGCTCTTAGTGATATATCATTTGACTATCATAAAACTCATTCTGATATTATTATGAGTGAATATGAAGAACGTTTTAGTAAAGAGGAGAAAAATGTCTATCATCTTTTTGCACAAAAGAAGTGACAAAATGAGTAAATATTTGGTATAATTATAAAAGAGTAGGTGGTGTTTTGGTGCGCTTTAAAAAGAAAATAATACTATTAGCTTTATTAATTCTAACTATAACAGGCTGTACTAATCTAAATTCCCTAGATTTAGATACTCTTGTAGATACACTTTTAGAACAAGATAGTAATCTTACAAACACAGTCTTCGATGGTTATAAGTACTATGTACCTAAAGGACTTAGATTAATAGAAAAAAATGAATATAATGCTAGCTTTAAAGATGAATATAACAACACATATTACTTATACATAGATGTTATTAGTTATTACAATAAAGAAAATGTAGAATATAAAGTGAATAATAAAGCTTATTTTTCTAAAAAATTAAATTATGATAATAAAAAAGGCTATCTAGAAATAACTAAAATAGAAGATACAGAAGCTTATTTTATAGAATTTATGTACAATTATGGTAAAATAGAAGCTTTTGTTAGTGAAAATGAAATAGACTGTGCTATTATAAATATGAGTAGTATTTTAAAATCTTTAGAATTTAATAGAACAGTTTTAGAGAGTATAATTGGAAATAACGTTTTAAATTATAAAGAAGATACTTATGATGTCACGAAGCCAAAAGGAAGTACTGCAACTAAGGATACATACCTAGAATATGAAGAAAAATATGGTATTTACGAGGGCTATGGTGATAACAATAAACAAGAAGATAAAATAGAATTAAATGAAAATTAAGAAATAGAAAGGTGGAGTTTAACAAAATGAAACTATTAGATAAATTAAAAAATGCTCTTTTTGAAGAAGAATATGTGGAAGTTGAAGAAAAGAAAGAGGTCAAGAAAAAAGAAAAGCCTATTGCTAAAAAAATTATTATAGAAGATTCTAAGCCTCAAAAGAAAGAACAAAAAGAAGATATAATTATTGAAGAAGAGAAGAAAGAGCCTTTAAATCATTCTAATAACAAAGATTTTAAATTTAAGGCAATCTTAGATGATGATTTTATTGATTTGGAAGCTAAGCCTAAGGTGGTAGAAAAAGCACAGATTCCAGTTAAAGAAGAAAGACCTGTCTTAAAAAAAGAAGTACCAAAAGAAAAGAATATTTATAAAGAAGAGAAAAAAATAGAAGAGAAAAAACTTTATAGTGGTTCTTTGAATAATAGTATAGATAAAGAAATAAAAATACATGAATATGGTAGTGCTACAAAACAAAAAGAGAAAAAAGAATTTCATCCTTCTCCAATTATATCTCCAATATACGGAGTTTTAGATCAAAATTACAAAAAAGACGAAATTGTGACAAAGAAAGAGGTTAGAATTACAAGTAGTTATAAATCAAAAAATATAGATGTTGATAGTGTTAGAGCGAAAGCTTATGGTAATAGTGATGATATCTTTGAAGAAGAATTAACTTCAAATAAGAAAGACACTGTTGAAGAAAACGCAAAACATGAAGAATTTGATGATAAAGAAACAATTAAAGAAGAAGATAGTCTTTTAGATATCAGTGCAGATAATACTCCATCAGTTCAAAAAGTAACTATGGGAGATGCTGAAGAATATTATAGTGATTTAGGATTAGAATATAATATTGATTATAAAGATGTATCCCATGAAAAAGCTACTGGACGAAGAACAGACTTAAGAAATTTTGATGATAACTATGATACACCAAAAGATGAGGCTAGCATTGAAGATAACCTATTTGATTTAATAGATTCAATGTATGATGAAAAGAAAGGAGAATAAAAGTGGAATTATTAGGGGTTATTTTGGATAGTCTATTAATAGTGTTAGTAATAATTCTAATAGTATTGGCCTTAAAAGCTTTAGATACACTAAATAAAGTAGATACTATTTTAGATGATACTAAAAGAAAACTAGATAATTTAGATGGTGTTTTTAATTTAGTTGATACTGTTAGTGATAAATTAACATTAGTTACTGATACTGTTATAGGTAGTATTGCTAATTTTATTACAAATCTATTTAATAAGAAAGGAAAGGGTGATATTGATGAGTAATTCAAAAAAAAGTAGTGGTATAGGAAAATTTGTTGCAGGAGCAGCGATTGGCGCTGGTTTAGGAATCCTTTTTGCTCCTAAAAAAGGTAGTGAAACAAGAAAGGATTTAAAAGAAAAACTAGACAATGTGGTTGCTAAAATAAAGTCAGTTGATACTGAAGAAGTTAAAGAAATGTTTGAACAAAAAGTAGAGGAAATAAAAGCTGAACTTGAAGATTTAGATAAAGAAAAGGCCTTAAAAATTGCAAAACAAAAAGGAGAAGATATCAAGAAAAAATGTCAAGATTTAGTTAATCTTGCTGTTGCTAAAGGCACTCCTGTTTTAGAGCAAGCAGCTGAAGAATTAAGATTAAAAGCTATTGATGTAGTTAGTGATGTACTAGAAAAACTAGAATCAAAAAACAAATAAATAATATATAAATAATAGAACTGATTCTGATATTTAGCAGATTAGTTCTTTTTACTTGCATTTTTTTAATAAAGATGGTATAATATAGGCACAAAAACAAATTGGGGGGATTATAATGAAGTTTATTAAAAGTAAAAAAATAAAACTAATGCTTTTAGCAGTATTAGTTGCAACTTTTGGTATTTTTGGAGCGTTTAACACTCAAGCAGAAGTAACAGCTCCAACATCATTCACAGCTAATAATGAAAAATTATTAGATGGTTATATTGATAACTGGCACTATGGTAAATTAACTAATAGTGCAGGTGGTTATGTCTATTGTCAAGACTTCCATAAAAAAATACCATATGGAGTAACAATGACTTTGTCAGGTGAAGCTCCAGCAGGTATTGCTTACATCATTGCTAATGGTTTTCCTTATAAATCAATAACTGGTAATGATGATATGGACTACTATATTACTCAAGCAGCAGTATGGTGGTATTTAGATGAAACAGCCGGAACTAATAATTTACCTGATAATTTTAAAACTACAGGTTCTGACCCACATAATATAAGACAATATATTATTAAACTAGTTAACGAAGCAAAAAATGTAACAGGATATGCATCACCTGCCATAAGTTTAGTTAATAATAACACTAACTTACACTTAAGTAGTGATAAAAAATATTATGAATCAGATGCTATAGGTGTAAAAACATTATATACAACTGGAAACTATACTATATCATTAAGTAATGCACCAGAAGGAACAACAGTAGTTAATGCTAATAGTAATGCCGTAACTAATTCTTTCAGTCCAAGTGAAAGTTTTAAAATAAGAGTACCAGTATCTAGTGTTGATCCAGGTAACTTAAGTATTAAGATAACTGCTACAACAACAGGTTCTATAAATAAAGCATATAAATATGATTCTAGTGATGATACTAAACAAGATGTAATAGGTTCAGTTTTATATCCTGAAACATCAACTGTAAAAGCAGAAACAACAGTAAATCTATCTACAAGTAAAGTAACAATTACTAAAATTGATGCTGATACAAATAAACCTTTAGCAGGAGCTGTCTTTGTTGTTAAAGATAGTAGTGGTAAAGAAGTAGCAAAATGGACATCTACAACTAATTCTTATGTAATTAGAAACTTGCCAAATGGTGATTATACATTACAAGAAACAAAAGCACCATCTGGTTATAACTTAAACACACAAATAGTTAAATTTACAATTTCTGATACTAATAGAAATATTGTTATTAGATTCCAAAACCGTGAAATAGAAAAGAAAGCTACAATCATAAAAGTTGATGCTGATACAAATAAAGCAGTAGCAGGAGCAACTTTAGTTGTGAAAGATAGTAATGGTAAAGAAGTAGCAAATTTTGTAACTACAACAAGTCCATACGTCTTAGAAGATTTAGCTGATGGAACTTATACAGTAGAAGAAACAAAGGCTCCAGCTGGCTATAAAAAGACGGATGAAATATATAAATTTACAATTTCTGATACTAATAACAATATAAAAGTAACTATCAAAAATAAAGCGATAGAAAAGAAAGCTACAATTATAAAAGTCGATGCAGATACTAATCAACCAGTAGCAGGAGCAACTTTAGTAGTAAAAGATAAAAGTGGTAAAGAAGTAGCAAATTTTGTAACTACTTTAAAACCATACGTCTTAGAAGACTTAGCTGATGGAACTTATACAGTAGAAGAGTTAAAAGCACCAGCTGGCTATGAAAAGACAGATGAGATATACAACTTTACAATTTCTGATACTAATAATAATGTAACAGTTACTATTGAAAATAAAGCAATAGAAAAATTAGTTAATATCTTAAAAGTAGATGCAAAAACTGGAGATCCTTTAAAAGGAGCAACTCTAGTAGTAAAAAATAGCGATGGTGACGTAATCGAAGAATTTGTAACTACAGAAGAAGCACATACTATAACAGGACTAAAAGATGGTAAATATACAGTAGAAGAAACACAAGCTCCAGAAGGTTACAAAAAGAGTGATGAAATATATGAATTCACAATCAGTGATAAAACACCAACAGCTGTTATAATGTTTGAAAACTATGAAGAAGTAGAAGTACCATTTACTGGTAGTAGTAAATCTCTTATAAGTACTTTGTTTGGAACAATGTTAATAATATCCGGAGTAGGATTCGTTTACTACAATGGCAAAAAACAAAAAGTTAAATAAGAAAAGAATCTCTCCTAATACAGCAGCTCTAATAGGAGCTATCGTAATAACTTTAGGAGGATTCTTTCTTTTCTCTAACTTCATTAGTGATAAAAGACTTCAAGCCTATGACCATATGAATGAACAAATATATAAAGGCGAAACAAAAATATATGATGTCAATACAGAAGAAATTACAGAAACTAATGAAGAAGAAAAGACTCAAAATGTTAATATTGAAAGTTATATTGGATATTTAGAGATTCCAAAGATAAAATTTAAAAGGGGTTTTTACGAAATTAATTCTACTTTAAATAACGTAGATTCAAACATTGAAATAATAAAAGGAAGTGACTTACCAACTATACCTAATGGTAACCTTATAATTGCAGGACACTCAGGAACTGGTTGGAATTCCTTCTTTAAAAACTTATATAAGCTAGAAAAAGGTGATACAGCAACAGTCACATTTGGTGGACTTAAATATAACTATCGAATAACAAATATCTATAAAGAAAAAAATACAGGTACTGTGGGGATTAGAAGAAATTATGAAATATCTACACTTACACTAATAACTTGTACAAAAGATGATAGTTCTACACAAACAATCTATATAGCAGAACTATATAGTATTGAATAAAAAAGGGGGTGTTATTAATGAGTCCATTATCATTGATAACAAAATTACAAACAGTTTTTGATTTTATAACATCAAGAAACTTATATCTTATGATTTTAGCAGTTCTTGTTTTCTTAACAATAATCTTTATTACAACTAATGGTTCAAATAGAAAGCAAAGTAAAAAGACATATATTATCCTTTATCTTGCTTTCTTTGCCTTCATAGGAATTCAATATGGAGAAAGTATTGTAACAGTATTAGATTATGCTGTTAATGAAATATTCTATACATATTACTTTCCTAATATAGTAATATATTTAATTATGTTAATTGTAACTAACATAATATTGTGGAAAACAATTTTTAGTGAGAAAAATGATAAAAAATTAAAAATCTTAAACTCATGTGCTTTTAGTATTATAGTCTATCTCTTTATACTAGGCATATCTGCTATAAATAACTTGAACTTAGATATATTTAATATCACAGAATTATACAGTAGTAATCAAGTTAGAAGTATATTAGAGTTAAGTATGTTAATATTTACGTTTTGGATTGTTCTACTAGTAATTTATCATTTAATTAAAAAATTCCAATACAAACACAATATAATAAAAACAGAAGAATTTACAAACTATAACATTATAAATGATTTCAATATAGACAAAGCTTACAAAGTACCAAAAACAAGAATTTATATTGAAGAAGAAAAGAAAGAAGAACCTAAAATAGAAAAGCCAAGTTTAGAGCCAGGTTTTACTTTAGAAGAATATAAAGTAATGTCCAAAATACTAAAAGAAGAACAAGAACAAAAGAGAAAAGAAGAAACTGAAGATAATAACCCTTTAACAGAATTAAATAAATTATATCAAAGTATAAGAGATTAGCTTAAATAAAATAAGTTAATCTCTTTTTAGTTAAATTTAAACATCAATATCATATAATTATATAGGTGATAAAATGTTAACAGAAGAAGAGTTTTATAAAGAGTCAATAGATACTAATTTATATTACTTACGAACATTAAGAGATTTTTGTATTAATATTGAACTTTCTTTTTATGGAGATAACCCATACAAATCAAGAGCGGCCCTTCTTGCTAGAAGAAGTCAAGATTTAGGTCGAGAAATAGTAACATTGACTAATGGTAAAGTACCAACTAAAGGAATAGATTATCAAATATATTATACAGAATATACTTTGCCTATAGAAAGATTAACAGAAAAACTTTTTGGTATTAATCTTGCTACTGATATTACAGAAATGGAACTTAAACTAATTCCAACAGATACTTTTGATATAAATGATGAAATAATAAAAAGCATGACTTCTATGAATGAAAGAGCTGTAGATATTGCAAATGAGTTCATTATGCTAGCAAGAGAAATAAGAGGAGAAATGACATCTAATAATCTATTTTCCTATTCATATCCTACTATGTATAACTTTATGATTATAACTATTAAACTATATATAGGAGAATTAAATAGATTAAAAGAAATGATAAAAAAAGACCCTATTATTGCATTAGATACAGAATATGGCTACAACATAACCGCTTATGAAATAACTTCCTTTTTAAGAGGTTTAATAGATCCTAATGCAACTCAATATATAGAAGTATTAAACAATATATTAAATGAAATATATCCACAACTATTAGAAGATTATAATTCGCTACCTTTATCTCCTGAAAATCAACAAAATCTAACAGAACGTAGTATTGCAGTTATAAGAAGAATTAGACTATTAATAACAGATATGTTAAAAGACTTATTAGCTGCTAAACTATACTTTATAATAGAACCCCTTGCTCTCGATAACTTCTACCGAAATATAAATTATTTTCTATATGCTTTAGATGCAAATAATAAAGAAGAATAAAGTGCAATGTTATTAACTTAAGAAGATAGAGATTTAAAAATCTATCTTTTTTTGATAGAATAAAATAAAGAATAAAAGAGG
>CALVQY010000048.1 GCA_944358355.1 uncultured Bacilli bacterium
TCATATACTTTATCTATATAACCATTGTTAGTCCTAATCTTTTTTTCTAATATATTAATTTCTACTTGTTTTTTAACTTTACTATCATTTTTCTTTCTAGATTCTTCTACCTTGTCTTTAAAGGCAGTACTATCTACATACTCTTTACACAGTTTTCTAATCTCATCTAAAACGAGATTTTCTAGTTTTTTATAATTAAGACTATGAGGAGTACATAAACCATATTTAGAATGAGCGGTATAATAAGAACAATGACAGTAGTATCTTTTACCGTCACTACTTTTATTTATTCCTATTTTATGACCACACTCCTTACATACCATAAAACCAGAAAGTAACATAATATTGTTACCCATAGGTTTATTTTTATTTTTCTTTAATAAAAGCACTACCGTATCAAATATTTTTTTATCAATAATCGCTTCATGAGTATTTTCTATTATTATCCATTCTTCTTTCGGTGTTCTAATTTCTTTTTTAGACTTATAATTTAACTTTTTTCTTCTTCCTTGAGTCATATTACCAATATATGTTTCATTAGTAAGCATTTCTTCAATAGTCCTAGGACACCATAATTCATAAGCTGTAGATTTCATACCACGATTTAGATTAGCATAAACACTAGGGGTAGGAATATGTTCTTTTGAGAAGATATTTGCTATTTGTTTTGGGCTTTTACCGGTATATGCTAAAAGAAACATTTTTTTAATAATTGGTCTAACGTTTTCATCGACTATTAGTTTATGTTTATCACTCTTGTCTTTTAGATAACCATAAGGAGCTTTAAAACCTAAGAACTCTCCTTTTTCCTTTTTAGCTTTTAAAACTTTTCTAATCTTTTTAGATGTATCTTTTAAAAAGTAGTCATTAAACATTAACTTAAATTGTAAAAACTCTAAACCTGGTGTTTCATGGAGAGTATCAATATCATCGTTTATGGCAATATATCTTATACCTTTCTCAGGAAATATTCTTTCGATATATTCCCCCATAGAGATATAATCTCTTCCCATACGAGATAAATCTTTAGTTATAATAGTATTAACCTTACCATTTTCTAAATCTCTCATTAGTCTCTTCCAAGAAGGCCTATCAAAATTAGAACCAGTAAAACCATCATCAACATATTCATCTATGTAAACTAATTTTTCTTTTGTTTTCTCTAAGAATAGATGTAATAAATCTCTTTGATTTGTGATACTTTCACTTTCTAAATTATCACCATCTTCACGAGATAATCTAATATAAAGAGCGGTATTAAATGTTTTACCTTTCATATTCACCTCTTTCTCTGTAAAACATATTAATTATTTTTAAAAGTATCTTCATCTAAACAATAGTCTATTAAAAACTCTTCCATTATTTGTTGCAATGTCTTTCCATTTTCATTAAATACATTTACAATTTTCAATTTAATCACCTATTAAATTTTATGTATTTTGATAAATTAAAATTATTATAAGTTTAACTAACGATGAGGTGGTATGCCTGAGATGACACTTGAATGGGCTTTAACTGATGCAGGAATCAACCCTAAAAAGGATGTTAATATTGATACTTCCGTAGCATTTTCTGCCATGAGTAGTGCCTTTATAGGAGGGACAGGTGACTTTGTCGCTTTGTTTGAACCTAATGCTTTACAACTTGAACAAGAAGGTTATGGTTATGTTGTGGCAAGTTTAGGAGAATTAGGAGGAGTTGTTCCTTATACGGCTTTCTTTGCAAGAGATAGTTATCTAAATGAGAATAAAGAGTTAATTGATAACTTTGAGAAAGCGATACAAAAAGGAATAGACTTTGTTTATAATAGTTCTGATAAAGAGGTTGCAGAAGCGATAGTAGATCAATTTCCTGATACATCAATTGATGATTTAACAAAGATTGTAGAACGTTATAGATCTATTGATGCTTGGCCTGATAATACAGAGTTTACCGAAGAAGAATTTGACCACTTACAAGATATTATGATTAATGCGAAAGAATTAGATAGTAAAGTTCCATTTAGTGACTTGATGTATGAAAAATAATATTTTAGAAATTACACATTTATCTAAAAATTATCAAGATAAAAGTGGTGAAATAGAAGCGATTAAAGATATCAATCTAAAAGTGAATGAGGGAGAGTTTATTGTAATAGTAGGACCAAGTGGATGTGGTAAAAGTACTCTTTTGTCAATACTTGCTAATTTAGAGACTAAATCAGGAGGTAACATTAAGTTTTCTCGTGATAATATAAAGTTAGGTTATATGCTTCAAAAAGATAGTTTATTTCCTTGGCTTAATATCTTAGATAACTGCTTACTAGGTCTTAAATTAAAAGGTAAAGTAAGTATGGAGGATAAAGCTTATGTATTAAAGCTTCTTGATACTTATGGTTTGAGTGAGTTTATTGATAAGTTTCCAAGTAGTTTATCCGGTGGTATGAGACAAAGAGTTGATTGAGTGTTGTTAAGACACAAAATAACTTAGTAAAATTAATTACTAAGTTATTTATATTCTTCAAATATATCTATATCTCTATTACCAAATTCCCTTGTATATTCATCTTTACAATTTTCTTTATACCAAGATACTTTATAATATATTTTTTCTTTAACTTTATCTATATTAATATTAGAATTCTTTTCTATAGCAAGTAAGACAGGTATAATATCATTACCCACAGATACAAACATCATAATTAACAATGTATTCTCTTTTATATGTTGTTTTTTCTTTTTTTAGTAAATGTTTTTTCATCTTCTTTTATTTGATTTAAAGTTATATCTAATAATTTATTTATTTGTTCTTTATATTCAATTAAGGCTTGTTTAATTGTTTTAATAACTTTATCTTGGGGAATACCTAAGAAATCTGCTATTTCTTCATTTTTAAAATTTTTACCATTTTGATAACCAATTATTATAAGTGAAAGAATTGTATTTTCTAATAATGGTTTTGATTTTGCTATTTCAATGAAACTTGAAATATTAATTATTTCTAATATATTTATAGATTCTTCTTTACTTGTAGATTCTTCAAAAGGTTCATTATAATCTTTTTCATTATCTTCTTCTTGATTAGATGAAATTGTTTGTGAATTTTGCAAAATTGATTTTAGTTTTGGTAAAACTCTTGAATAAAATAAGTTGGTATTGATATTTTTATTTATAATAGGGTTCTTTAAATCATTTCCATATCTTTGATATATTATATCTATATATTTAGCAGGTAGTTGTTTAATAGCATTATTTATTTCATCTTCACTATATTCATAGAAATAATGATATATATTACTACCATCCCTTCTAGACTTTTTTCCTTTTTCTTCATTCATTTGTTCAGCACTCTCTTTCTTTTTATCTATTTTCACTTTGAGTTTTTCTAGATTTGGTTTATTGCTATATTCTCTTCTAACTTTTCTTATCTTTTTTAAAGATTGTTCTGGATAATCCATATAAACTGCAAAACTATCTATATTTTTTGATAATCTTAATTTATTTAAAGCTACATTTTCTATTCTTCCTATATTTTGTTTTGATGTCTTATATATTTCCCCGATTTCTTCTAATGTCATTGGATTATTATTAAATCCACATCTTAATCTTAATATATCTTTTTCTCTATCAGTTAAGTTACTATTTTCTAATAAATCTGCTATTTCATCAGTAAATATTTTTTCTTCTAATCGCTCAAATTCTTTGTCATTACAAATAATATAGTTTTCAAATTCGTCAGAGTCTTTATCTTCAGGGTCAAATTGTTTGTTAATACTTGCAGGTACTTTTGACCATTTAATTATTTCTTCTATTTTTTTTATTGGCATTTTCATTTCTTTAGCTATTTCTTCTATAGTCGGTTCTCTTCTATATTTCTTTTCTAATTTTATCTGTGCCTGTATATATTTACTTAATTCTTGATTAACATAAACAGGCAATCTAACAGCTCGTCCTTTATTTTCTATTGCTCTTAACATCGCTGCTCTTATCCAATATGTAGCATAAGTTGAAAGTTTTATTTCTTTAGTAGGATCATATTTTTCAAGTGCAGTCATAAAGCCGATTATACCTTCTTGAATAAGGTCTTCTACTTCAATTCCTTTATAACGATTTTTATTTGCAATACTTTTAACTAGTCTTAAATGTCTTTCAATTAATATATTTCTAGCTTCTACATCACCTGCTTGCATTTTTGAAATTAAGTATATTTCCTCTTCTTGCGTTAAAAGTGGTAATTTTTTTCTATTTATATTATCTAATTTTGGTTTGTTTTGATTAGCTGTCATTGTATTACCTCTCTTAATAAAATGTGATATTTATTAAAACACTAACTTTAGTTGTTGTCAATATAAGTTCTTTGAATTACAAAAAAGAAATAGACTAAAATCTACTTCTATGTTTTATTCTCTTTACTCTACCATGTGTATTACTAGCAGTATCAGTATTTTCTTGATTTAAAAAGGTAGGATTTACTTTATACATATCCAATTCTACTTTGTCTGAGTGTCCCATTCTTCTTTTAATATCTTTATCATATTCTGCCATATTATGATTAATATTTTCTAATATTAAATTAAGCTCTTCCTGTGTAAGTTTTCCCATAACGCACCTCCTGTGCCATTAATATAACATATTTCTTCTTATTATTAAATACTAAAATTCATCTAATAGCGGAAAAATTCTTTCACCATTTAAAAAATTATATATTTCTTCTAAAACTTGATAATAGTAATCTATTTTTCTAGCATTTTGATTAGCATTTAAGATATTAAATAAATCTATATATACTCTTTTTACAATACTCTTATCACTACTCATTATTAACATAATATTGTATAGTCTTGTAAATACTATTTCTAAATTACAGTCAGTTGAGATTTTACCTTCTAACATAGCAATCTCTTTAGCTTTATCAATAGGTATTTTATGATACACATTGATAATTTCATTTGCTACTAAATTTATTCTATCTTCTTCTAATAAGTTACCATTATATTCATATTTCATATTACTTCCTTACCATTCTTTTTGTTGTATTTTCAGTTATATTTTTAACAGTATTAACATCTAAATAAATTGTTTCTTCCCTACCGCGTAAGACTTCTTTTAAGAAAGGAGTTCTTATATTGTTCATTACAGTTTGAAGACTTCTAGCACCTGTATTAAGAGCATATGCTGCTTCTGCAATTGCTTCATAAACTCTATCTTCTATTATTAGTTTCTTATTTCGTGAATTTATCCATCTTTCAAAGCCAATAAGAGGACTTATTGTTGATTCTTTTAAAATTCTTAGTAATGACTCTTTAGAATATTCATCAGTATGAAGATAAACATTAAATCTACCAACTAATTCTCTTTCAAAACCTAAATCTATTAAATCCTCTGGTGTAATTGTATAACTTTCATTAACTTTGACTTCTTCTCTATCACCAAAACCTATTAATGGTTTATTATTAGTCTTTTTATCTCTTAAATCTGTTAAAGTCGCTAAACAGATAAATGTTAATTTAGATGTATCAAATGTAATTTTTCTCCTATTGAAAGGATTATCACCTACAACAAATTCATAGTTACCGCCACCCATAAAGTCAAGTAGTTGTTGTTGAACAGCTTTTTTCATCTCTAAGCTATTATTTTGGCTATTATATGAAATTTTATCAAACTCATCAAAAACAATTATACCTCTTTCAGCTTTCTGCAAATCACCATTTGTTTTTTTGTACAACTGTTTTAATGTGTCTGTAATATCTCCTCCAACATAGCCTGTTGCAGAATAATTAACAATGGAAGTTGCTGTAAATGGTATATCTAATTTTATAGTAATTTCTCTTGTAATAGCAGTTTTACCTGTTCCTGTTGGTCCATCAAGAAAAATTATCGATCTTTCTTCATCTGAAGTATCATTAGTATTTGCTATATCCTGATTATTAACAATATTATAAAATAAATCTTCTACTGTTCTTTCTTGACCAATGAACTTTACTTTTATATCATCGAGTATAGTCCATAATTCTTCACTTTCTAAATCTATTTTCTCTTCTTTTGTTAGTGAAGATTTTTCTGGCGTAAGATAATACTTTTCTAATATTTCTTTTATTATTTTATCATAGTTATTATTATAATTATATAAAGTAACTTTTCTATCTTGATAGTTTTTTTCTTGTAAAAGTCCCTTTTCCTTTGCATAATTTTTTATAGATTTAAAAATTGGATGATTACAAAACCATATTTCTTTTATACCATATGATTGTCCAAAAAAATTCATTATATCAGAGCTAATTATAGATGCTCCATCTCCCTCTAAAGAGAAAAAAATAGTTTCTTTTGTTAATGTTTTTATATTATAAAATGTTTCTTTTTCTTTAATTATAGACATTAATTCTAATTTAATATTTTTGTCATAAAATTCATTATATTTATCCATATCTAATTGTTTTATATCTTCAACTTTAGTATCGATAAAATCAAATAAATCACTTAATTTTAAATCATCATACTCTTCTAATATTTCACTAAGATTAGATGAATAGAAACTTGCTATAAATAGAGAAAGTATTTTTTTATCCAGCTTTGCAAAAGTGTATATTTTATTAGTCCTTAAAAATATAACTTTTTTTCTAATTTCCTTATCTTTTATAGTAGCATAAATATCCATAGCCTTGTTTAGATATTCTTTTGTTTCTTCATCAGAATTTTCATAGGTAAAATCTAACATATATAGCCCCCTTTGTTTTTTTAGCCCATATTATATCATATAATACTTTCTGTCCATTACATCTTCATTTTACTAAGTCTTAGGGAGTTTATAACTACTGTTAAACTACTTATAGTCATAGCGATACTTGCAAACATAGGACTCATACTTATCCCATAAATTTCAAATAACCCAATTGCGATAAGTATCATAAGTAAGTTATAGAAGAAAGCCCAAAATAAGTTCTCTTTAATGATAAGATAGGCTTTTTTACTTATTTTAATAAGGTCTAAAATATTAGAAATATCGTTATTCATAAGGATGGCATCAGCAGAATCCATGGCAACATCTGTTCCATCATTAACACTTATACCAATAGTTGCGTTTACTAAGGTAGGAGCATCATTTATCTATCTAATAGCCAATCTATAATGTTTTTATGAATAATACCGTTTTGAGATAAATCTAATGTATCTGTAGAAATAACATATTTAGGATAATTATCATCTATTCCTTTATAAGCGCCAAATTCTCTATCTATTATTTCATCATTTAATTGATATGCTACTTGGAAATAAAGCTTTTCTTGATATCTAGTAGCAATAAAATCTATTTCTCCATTTTCTATGTTTCCTACTTTAACATCGTATCCACGAGATATTAATTCATTATATACAATATTTTCAAGATAAGCACCTAATTGTGGTTTTCTTGCAGTATTTTTTACTTGTCCTAAACCTAAATCTGTTAAATAATATTTATATTTTCCATTTAAAATCCTTTTTCCTCTAATATCATATCTATCGGCTTTACTTATAAGAAATGCTTTACACATATATTCTAAATAATTATATATAGTATTTTTTGCTACATTTCTATTATCATTTTCAAAATATTTAGCTAAGCTCTCTACTGAGAATGTTTGTGATGGCGTAGTTACAATATATTCAGCAATTCTGTTAAATAAATCTAAGTTAGTTACTTTAAATCTCTCAATAATATCTTTAACGACAATAGAATCATAAATATCTGATAAATACGTTCTAGTTTGTTCTTCATCTGTTAAAATGAATCTTTGTGGCATTCCTCCCCACATTATATATTCATCAAAATATGGTTTTAATTCGTATTTATTCTTATCCAAAATGTTTTTAAACTCACACACTTCTTTGAAAGTAAATGGATAGACTTTAAAACTTACATAACGTCCTGCAATATAAGTAGCATATTCTGATGATAATAAATCGCTATTAGAACCAGTAATAAATAATGATACCTTTTCTCCATAATCAGCTTTAAATGAATTAACCGTAAGTTCCCAATGTGGTATTCTATGAATTTCATCTAGAAATATATAATACTTATCTGTATCAGTCATTTTATCTTTGACATATTTATATAAATCATCATCAGTGTTTATAAATGCATATTCTTTTGATTCAATATTTACATATATAATATGATCTTCTTTAATTCCTTTTTCTTTTAATTCATTTATTATCTGTTTTAAAATAACTGATTTACCACTTCTTCTTATTCCTGTTATAACTTTAATTAAGTCTACATCATAAAATGGTCTTATTTTAGACAAATACTTTTCACGAATAATCATATAGCTCACCCTTTCTAATATTATTGTATAATATTAATTGCGTTTTGTCAAATTTGTATTGTGCATAATACAAAATTATATTTTTTTGTATTTTTGTATTATCAATAAAAAGAAATAGACTAATATCTACTTCTATATTTTATTTTTTAATACTTTTGTTTTTATCTTTATTCTATTTCCTATATTACTATTTATATTTTTCAAATATTCATTTAAATATGCTGTCCATTCAGGCACATTTTCTTCATCAAAAAAATGATACAAAAATTCTACAACAATTTGATGTCTTGATTTAGCTTCTTCTTTTCCTGATTCTGTTAACATTAAATATTTAAGCTTTAATATTTTCTCAAACATGTGGCATACACAACTATTAGAACATTTCTCAAGAGATTTATCTTTATTTGTATCTTCAGTCGGAAATATTTCCCTATCAAAAAATGGTTTTCCATATTCCATAACATACTTATAAGATCTTAAAATTCCATTGGCACCTAATGCGTCACACATATCGGCGTCGGATACTATTTTTCCCTCTAGTGTTGTTGGTATGCAGCCTTTTAATCTTTTTCTATATCCAATATTTTTAATAGCACAGCACACTTGATTTTGTATGTTTTTGTCAACTTTACAATCATTCATAATTTTTTTAGCATTAGTTAAATTTTTAGCATTATCCATTCCAAATAGTTTATAATCATCCACGTCGTGAAGTAGTGCAATTAAAGAAACAATATCTTTATTTCCATTTTCTTTTTCGGCAAATTTCATAGACAAGTCTAAAACTCTATTTATATGGTCCATTCCGTGACCTGTTTTATCTTTATTTAATAATTCACTTACTTGATATTTTACTTCTTCTATCATTGATTTACATCTCCATTTTTATCAACATATCATAATAATTATTGAGTGTCAACACGACGTTTTATTTTGTC
The DNA here is from genome assembly GCA_944358355.1 of uncultured Bacilli bacterium. Classification (GTDB taxonomy): domain Bacteria; phylum Bacillota_I; class Bacilli_A; order RF39; family UBA660; genus Onthousia. Next base: position 9,223 of record CALVQY010000048.1, read on the forward strand.
TATTATATCTTCATTTTACTAAGTCTTAGGGAGTTTATAACTACTGTTAAACTACTTATAGTCATAGCAATGCTAGCGAACATAGGGCTCATACTTATTCCATAGTTTTCTAATAACCCAATTGCGATAGGTATCATAAGTAAGTTATATAAGAAGGCCCAGAATAAGTTCTCTTTAATGATGAGATAAGCTTTTTTATTTATTTTAATAAGGTCTAAAATATTAGAAATATCATTGTTCATAAGGATGACATCAGCAGAGTCCATTGCTACATCTGTTCCATCATTAACACTTATACCAATGGTTGAGTTTACTAAAGCAGGGGCATCATTAATACCATCTCCTACCATTATTACTTTTCTACCTTTAGATACTAAATCTTTAATAGTACTTGCTTTCTTCTTTGGTAGGACATTAGATATTACTTTAGTTATACCAAGTTCTTTTGCAATTATCCCTGCTGTTACTTCATTATCACCTGTTAACATAATTACTTCTATATTATTATAATTAAATCTAGTTATAACATCTTTTATATTGTCTCTAACTATATCTTTAACACCTATAAGACCAATAATAATGCCTTCTTCTATTACATATATAATACTACAGCCATTATTTATTAGAGTATTATAGTCTTCTTCATGACTATCTTTTATTTTTAAATCTTTTAATAGAGTATTATTTCCTAGATAATATTCTTTATTATTAACACTGGCTTTTATTCCTTTACCATTTATTGTTTTAAAGTCAGTTACTTCTATTTTCTTTTTTACTTTAAAAGCTGTACTTATAGGATGAGATGAGTTCTTTTCTATATTAGATACGATATTAATTAACTCATTATATTTATAGTTAGAATAATTATAGGTCTTAGAGACTTTTAAATTACCATATGTGAGAGTTCCTGTTTTATCAAAGATAATTGTATCAATAGTTCTTGCTTTCTCTAAGACTTCACTATTTCTTAAAAATAGTCCTTTCTTTGCACAGATTCCATTACTTACAACTACAACAAGTGGTACGGCAAGTCCTAAGGCACAAGGACAAGCGACTACTAAGACTGTTACCATATGAATTAG
>CALVQY010000049.1 GCA_944358355.1 uncultured Bacilli bacterium
CAAAGAGAAGTTATTATAAGAAGAACTAAATTTGATTTAGATAATGCAGAAAAAAGAGTTCATATTTTAGAAGGTTTGAAGATTGCTTTAGATAATATTGACGAGGTAATTAAGTTAATTAGATGGTCTAAATCTGATGATGAGGCAAGAAATGGTTTAATGAGTAAGTTTGGATTAAGTGAAATTCAAGCGAATGCCATTTTGGAGATGAGACTTAGAAGATTAACTGGATTAGAAAGAGAAAAAATTGAGAATGAACTTAAGGATTTACTTGAGTTAATTGCCAATTTAAAAGATATTTTAAGTAGCGATGCGAAGATTCTTAATGTTATAAAGACAGAACTTCTAGAAATTAAAGATAAATATGGTGATGATAGAAGAACAAATATTGATATGACAGCGATTGAATATATCGAAGATGAATCTTTAATTCCTGTAGAAGATGTTATTGTTACATTAACTAATAAAGGTTATATTAAAAGATTAAGAGCGGATACTTATAAGAGTCAGAATCGTGGTGGCGTTGGAATTAAAGGAATGGCAACGAATGAAGAGGACTTTGTAAAACATTTAATTTCTATGAAAACTCATGATTATATCTTATTCTTCTCTAATAAAGGAAGGGTATATAGACTTAAAGGATATGAGATTCCAGAATTTAGTCGTCAGTCTAAAGGCTTACCTGTGGTTAATTTATTATTACTAGAAAACAGTGAGAACATTAGTTCGATAGTGCGTTTAGATTCTTCTGTGGAAAACTATAAATATTTACTTTTTGTTACTAGAAATGGTCTTGTAAAACGTACTGAAATAAAGGAATTTGATAATATAAGGAAGAGTGGAAAGATAGCGATTGTTCTTAAAGATAACGATGAGTTAATTGCTGTGGATAAAACAACCGGAGATAATGAAGTAATAATAGGTGCAAGTAATGGTAGAATGGTAAGATTTGTTGAAAATGAGATTCGTTCTATGGGTCGTGGTACTTCTGGAGTTAAGGGTATTGAACTTGATGGAAGTATTGTTGTTGGTGCTAATGTAGTAACTAATAATCAAGAAGTTTTGATTGTAACTGAAAATGGTTATGGTAAAAAAACAGATATTAATGAATATAGGTTAACTCATAGAGGAAGTAAAGGTGTTAAAGCACTTAATATGACAGATAAAAACGGTTTTATGGTTTCTTTAAATTGTGTTAGTAATGATGATGAGAGTCAAAAAGATGTAATGATTATTACTGATAGTGGTGTTATTATGAGAATGCCAATGGAACAGATATCTACTTTGAAGAGAGCTACACAGGGTGTTAGATTGATTCATTTAAAAGATGATCAAAAAGTTGCAACAGTAACTGTTGTGGATAAAGAATCAGAAGAAAATACTAATGAAGAGTAATTTCTTCTTTTTTTGATAGAATAAGAGCATTGTTATATAGAAAAGTAATGAAATTATTTTCCGGAAATATTTTGTATAAAAATAGTTATATAATTTACTAATTATTAAAGAAGAAAAATATACAATGTTTCACGTGGAACATATAAAAAAATAATTATATTAAGAAGTAGAAAAAATTATTTCCCGGGAAATATTTTGTATAGAGACAGGTATAAAATCTCTAAAATATAAAGAAATGAATTTACAATGTTTCATGTGGAACATATAAAGAAAGTAAATAATTATATAAAGAAGTAGATAAATTATTTCCCGGGAAATATTTTTGTATAGAGACAGGTATAAAATCTCTAAAATATAAAGAAATGAATTTACAATGTTTCACGTGGAACATATAAAAAAATAATTATATTAAGAAGTAAAAAAAAATATTTCCCGGGAAATATTTTGTATAGAGACGGGTATAAAATCTCTAAAATATAAAGAGATGAATTTACAATGTTTCACGTGGAACATATAAAGAAAGTAAATAATTATATAAAGAAGTAGATAAATTATTTCCCGGGAAATAATTTATTTAGAGGTAGTTATAAAATTTTCTAATAATAAAAAAATATATAATGTTTTACATGGAATATATAAAGAAAATAAATAATTATATTAAGAAGTAGAAAAAAAATATTTCCCGGGAAATATTTTGTATAGAGACGGGTATAAAATCTCTAAAATATAAAGAGATGAATTTACAATGTTTCACGTGGAACATATAAAGAAAGTAAATAATTATATAAAGAAGTAGATAAATTATTTCCCGGGAAATAATTTATTTAGAGGTAGTTATAAAATTTTCTAATAATAAAAAAATATATAATGTTTTACATGGAATATATAAAGAAAATAAATAATTATATTAAGAAGTAGAAAAAAAATATTTCCCGGGAAATATTTTGTATAGAGACAGGTATAAAATCTTTAAAATATAAAGAGATGAATTTACAATGTTTCACGTGGAACATATAAAGAAAGTAAATAATTATATTAAGAAGTAGATAAATTATTTCCCGGGAAATAATTTATCTAGAGGTAGTTATAAAAATTTCTAATAATAAAAAATATATAATGTTTTACATGGAGCATATAAAGAAAATAAATAATTATATTAAGAAGTAGAAAAAAATATTTCCCGGGAAATATTTTGTATAGATGCAGGTATAAAATCTTATAATAATTAAAGAAAAAAATATACAATGTTTCACGTGGAACATATAAAAAAATAATTATATTAAGAAGTAGAAAAAAATATTTCCCGGGAAATAATTTGTGCAGAAAATTAACTTTATACTTGAAAAGTTATTAACTTTTTTGTATACTTTAAACGTGCAATAAATTATTTTGGAAACAGGTCAGGATGGAAACATAGCAGCCTTAACAAACTTAATTTATGTGCACTTTTTTTATATAAAAAAGGAGAATGAATATGAGTGATTATAAATATATGTTACTAGCTTTACAAGAAGCAAGAAAAGCTTTTGATAATAAAGAAGTTCCTGTGGGAGCTGTTATTGTTCAAAATAATGAAATTATTTCTTATGGACATAATAGAAAAGAAGAATGTCAATGTTCACTTGAACATGCTGAGCTTATTGCAATAAGAAATGCCTGTGCAAAAAACAATAACTGGAGGTTAATAAATTCAACAATGTATGTAACTCTTGAACCATGTCCTATGTGTGCTAGTGCTATTAAGCAGTCTAGAATTAGTAGGGTTGTTTACTTATTAGATAATACTAATACAAATATTCATGAAATAGTTCAGAAAATACTTTGTATTGAGGATGCAAACGCACCTGTGGAAAAAGTAAAACTTGATATTACAAGATTTGATGTTAATGATATAGAAATGCTAAGTAATTTTTTTAAAAGTAAACGCAATTGAACAAATGTTTTATATGTTATTTTTGTTTTTTGTTTGTTATACTAATTTTGTTTAGTGAGGTGAAAATATTATGTATCAAGCTTTGTATAGAAAATATCGTCCTTCTGAATTTGAAGATGTAGTTGGCCAAAATGTTATTGTTAATACATTAAAAAATGCTGTTATTTATAATCATATAAGTCATGCATATTTGTTTTCTGGTCCTCGTGGTACTGGTAAAACAACCATTGCTAAGATATTTGCTAGAGCAGTTAATTGCTTAGAACCTAGGGATGGCTTATCTTGTGGTAAATGTAAGAATTGCTTATATTCTTTTTCAAAAGAATGTATGGATATAATTGAAATTGATGCTGCTTCTAATAATGGTGTTGATGAAATACGTGAACTTAGAAATAAAGTAAATATTTTACCAACAGAATTAAAGTATAAAGTGTATATTATTGATGAGGTTCATATGCTTTCTATTGGTGCATTTAATGCTTTACTTAAAACAATTGAAGAGCCTCCTAGTCATGTTATTTTTATTCTTGCAACTACTGATCCACAGAAAATTCCTGCTACTATTATTTCTAGATGTCAATGGTATGCTTTTAAAAAGATAGATAATGAAGATATTGTTAAGAGATTGCAATATATTGTTAGTAAAGAAAATATTAAAATAGATGATAATGTTTTAGAAAAAATCGCAGAAGCTTCTGATGGTGGTTTACGTGATGCAATAGGTTTATTAGATAAATTGAGAGCTTATGCTACTGATAATATTTCTCTAAATGATTTTTATGAAATTAATGGTCAAATTGATGATATTGAATTGCAGGAGTTTGAAAAAACTATTTTTGAAAATAATAATAAAGATACTTTATATAAAATAGAAAAATATTATCAAGATGGTAAGAATTTAGTGCAGATTTTGAAACAGTTAATGCTTTTAATAAAAGATCAGTTATTTGATTATTATGTGAATTCTAGTTCTTTAATAGTAGAAGAAAATATTTTAGTTAATTTTCTTAATCTATTAAATAGTGAGATGGTTAATATTAAAAAATCAGATGATGTGAAACTTTCTATAGAAATTACTTTACTTCACTATATGGATAGTAATGTGAAGTCAAAAATTGATATTCCTTTAAAAATAGAAAAAACTAAAACTATTAAAGAAGAACATGCTGTTTCATCTGATAATAAAGAAAATCCTGAGAGTAAACCGAGTGCTATAGTTAATAATAATTTTAACTTTTCTAAATTTAAGGAATTAATGTCAATTAGAGCGAAAAATACAATGATAGAAGCATTAAAAACAGAATTAACTAAGGAACAGAATAATTTATCTATTTTTAATGATTATACTTTTGATCAAGAAAACGGATATTTAGCTTGTGAGTTGTTAGATGGTACTGTTAGAGCTTCTAGTATTAACTCTGTAATATTAAGTTATGATTATGAATCGATGGTAGAAAAGATGGCTAATCATTTGAATAATTTAATTAATTTTTATAATAAAATATCTAATAATAATAAAACAATTTCTCTTATTACTAATGAAGAATGGAATAATTTAAAAAATGAATATATGAATCTTAGAAAATCTGGAAAACAATTTGTTTATCAAGAAGAACCTAACTTGAATATTAACAATAATGATGATAAAATATCTAGTGAGGAAGATGCTGATTATATAAAAGAAGCAAAAAAAATATTTGGAGATATAGTTGAAATAGAGGAGGATTAAAAATGAATATACAAGCTATGATGAAACAAGCTCAAAAATTGCAAAGCGATATGATGAAAGTTAAAGATGAAATAGATAATATGGAATTTTCTGCTGTTAATGGTCTTGTTACTGTGAAAATGAATGGAAAAAAAGAAATATTAGATGTTAAGATTGAGAAAGATGAAGATTTTTCTTTGGATGATGTTGAAATGCTTCAAGATATGATTAAAATTGCTGTTAATGATGGGATGAAGCAAATTGATAAAGTTACTGAAGAAAAAATGGGACGTTTTAGTTCTATACCAGGTTTATTTTAATGCCAGATAGTTTAAAAAATCTAATTGATAGTTTTCAAAATTTTCCAGGCATTGGTGAAAAAACAGCAGAGCGGATGGCTTTTTCAATTTTAAATTTTGATGATGAGAAATTTTCGTTATTACAAGAATATTTAAATTTAGTTAAAAAAGAAATTCATTCTTGTAAATGTTGTAATTCTCTTACTGATAGAGAGTTATGTTCTATTTGTGAATCTGATATGCGAGATAAAAATACTATTTGTGTTGTGGAGGATTCTAAGATTGTATTTTTATTCGAAAAGTTAGGTACTTATAATGGGCTTTATCATGTTATAAACGGATTAATATCACCTTTAGATGATGTTAATCCAGAAGATATTGGCTTAGATAAGTTACTTAATAGAATAAAAAAAGAAAATATTAAAGAAGTAATATTAGCTTTTAAACCTAGTGTGGAAGGAGAAATTACAGCTTTATATATAAAAAAAATATTAGATGGAATGGACATATTAGTTACACGTCTTGCTAGTGGAGTTCCTATAGGAGCAGATATGGAATATATTGATGCTTTGACTTTAGAGAGAGCTTTAGAAGATAGAAAAGAAGTTTCATAATTTTTTGGTATAACACATAAGCTTTACTGGGTGATTACATAGTGAAACAAGCTATAAAAAAAATATGGCAGTGTTTTAAAAGAATAATTATAAGTATGTTTATATTATATGGTTATAATTTAATTGCAACACGTTTTAATTTAGTTATACCTATTAATGTTTTTACTGTTGGTTCAGTTAGTTTGTTGGGCTCTCCTATGCTTTTTGTTCTCGTATTGCTTAAAGTTTTGATGTTTTAGAAAGGATTATATGGAATTAGATGTAGAAGTTAGACAACCTAAATTTTGTAAACAAATAAATGAGGCTCTTGATAAGGGCTTTTTGTCGCATTCTTATTTAATTGAAACTTCTAATATAGATAGTGAATGTGTAAATAAATATATTCGATACTTTGTTAAGGCAATTTATAATGCCTTTTATAAAGAAAATTGTTCTATTTCTAAGGAAAAGATATTTCATTTAGTTGATAATTTAGAATTTCCAGATTATATAGAAATTAGACCTAATAATAATGTTATAAAAAAAGAACAGTTGTTAGCAGTAAGAGATGATTTTTCTAATAAATCTTTGTACGACACAAAAAAAATATATGCTGTTTATGATGCAGATAAGATGAATGTGAATTCAGCTAATACAATATTAAAATTTTTGGAGGAACCTGGTGATGATGTAGTAGCTATTTTTGTTACTACAAATCAATATAATGTTTTAGATACAATAAGGTCTAGATGTCAAGTTATATCATTACAGTATGAAAATTATAATCATAGTTATAGTGAAGAGTTACTTAGTTTTTTTGAAGATATAAAAAATAGAAAAAATAATAATTTATTGTTGAATTTTAATTTATATAGTTCTAATTTATTTAAAGATAAAAATATGGCTATCTCTTCTATAACAGAGACTTTGAATTACTATAAAGATTTGTTAAATAAAGCTAATATAGAAAATATAAAAGAGTTGGTAGATATTGTTTCTATATTTGAAGAAGAATTGAGAAAATTAAAATATAATGTTAATATAAAGTTGTGGTTAGATAATTTATTACTTTCTATTATGGAGGTGTAGGTATGGATGTTATAAAGATTAATTATACTAATGAAGCATTTTCAGATTCTGATTATATTGAAGTTCCTTCTAATATTAATTTAAAAATTGGTAATTTATTAATTGTTTCTATTAATTCTTTGTTACATATAGCTAGTGTAATAGATTTTTGTGATAATGAAAAAGATAGAGAATTTAAGGCTAAATTTGTTAGAGTAGCTACTAAAAAAGACATTAATCAAAATCGTAGAAATGTAATAGATAGTAGTGAAGTTTTGGTATATGCAGAGGAAAAAGCTTCTGAACTTGAATTGCCTATGCACTTTATATCATCATTTTATACATTTGATAGAAAACAATTATTTATTTCTTATGTTGCTGATAATAGAATTGATTTTAGAGAGCTTGCTAAAGTGTTAGCACAACGTTATAAGACAAGAATTGAACTTAGACAAATAGGAGTTAGAGATAGAGCGAAGAAAGTAGGTGGACTTGGTCCTTGTGGGTTATTTTTATGTTGTAGTACTTTCTTAACAGACTTTGTTAGTGTTTCTATTAATATGGCTAAAAATCAGTTTTTAGCTTTAAATCCTACAAAGATAAATGGATGTTGTGGGAGACTTTTGTGTTGTTTGAATTATGAAGATGAAGTTTATACAGAATTAAAGCAGGGAATGCCTAATATTGGTAGTTTAGTAGAAACAAAAGAAGGTTTAGGTAAAGTTACAGAAGTAGATGTATTTAAGAGAACATATAAAGCAGAGTTTAAAGATAAGGGAGTTTTAGAATTTAGTGTTAATGAGTAAAAAAATGGAGTTTTTACATAATGGTAAGAACTTAATATTTTATTATGATGATGACTACTTTAAGATTACTACTGATAACCTTGCTCTTGCTAACTTCATAAAGATAAAAAGTAAAGATAAATTATTAGTAGAGTTTGGTAGTGGACTTATGGCTATACCTTTACTTCTTTCTACTAGAACTGATATAAAGATTATAGGAATAGAAAAAGATGATAAAGCTTCTAAACTTTCAGAAATGACAATAAAAGATAATCATTTAGATGATAAAGTAAAAGTTATTAATGATGATATTAGTAATTTAGATAAATATTTTTCTATTAACTCTATTGATATTATAGTTTGTAATCCACCATATTTTCTTATAGATAACGAATCTACTGTTAGTAATAAAGACTATTTAAAAATGGCGAGACATGAAGGTAATATGACTATTGAGATGATAGCTCGTTTATCAAAAATCTATTTAAAAGAAGGAGGAAGTCTTTTTCTGATACAAAGAGCGGATAGATTGTTTGAAGTTAGAGATGCTTTAATTAAGAATAATTTGGCTATTAAAGAGATTCAATTCATTTATCATGATTTAGAAGCAAGAGGAAAGTTAGTGTTAGTGGAAGCAAGGAAGAGTGGCAAAGAACATGGATTAAAGGTGTTAAAACCTATTATTTTAGAGAAAGAAAGTAGTGATGTTAATGGATAAACCTTGTTTATATTTAATACCCACTCCAATAGGTAATTTAGATGATATTACTATTAGAGGATTAAAGACTTTAGAATTTGTTGATGTTATTCTTTGTGAAGATACTAGGGAGACTTCTAAGTTACTTAGTAAATATAACATTAAAAAGAAGTTAGTTAGTTGTCATGAGTTTAATGAAAATAAAATGAAGGATAAGGTACTTGGCTTTTTAGAATCAGGTTTAAATGTAGGTTTAGTTACTGACCAGGGTACTCCTTTAATTAGTGATCCTGGGTATAGAATAGCCCTCTTTATCACATCACATGATTATAATATTGTGAGTTTGCCAGGAGCGACAGCCTTTGTTCCTGCTTTAACAATATCTGCTCTAGCACCGCAACCTTTTACTTTTTATGGTTTTCTTAATGCAAAGAAAAATAAACAGATAAAAGAATTAGAGTCTTTAAGAAATCATCCATATACATTAATATTTTATGAAGCACCTCATAGATTAATAGATACTTTAAATAATATTAAAGAAGTCTTGGGTGATAGAAATATTTGTGTAGTTAGAGAAATATCTAAAAAGTATGAACAGGCAATTAGAGGTAAAATAAGTGAAGTATTGACAAGGAACTTTCCTATTAAGGGAGAATTTGTTATTGTGGTGGAAGGTGCTGCTTTAGAATTTGACTTTAATAGTATGAGTGTTGTAGAACATGTTAATTATTATATAAAAGATGGTAATACTAAAAATGAAGCCATTAAGTTAGTTGCAAAAGAAAGAGGTATTCCTAAGTCTATTGTTTATAAAGAATATCTTGATAATAATAAATAAATAATTTGTTAGGTAAATAATTTTAGAAAAGAGGTAACATTATGAAACTAATTGTTGGACTAGGTAATATTGGAAAAGAATATGAAAATACAAGACATAATATGGGATTTATCTTAGTAGATAGATATTTACAGTATAAAAATATTACAGATAAATTCAAAGAAAAGTTTAATGCTATGTATGTAGAAACAACTATTAATAATGAGAAAGTTATCTTTATTAAACCTACTACTTATATGAATAATTCTGGTATTGCTGTTAGAGCCTTTCTTGACTTTTATAAACTAAACAGTGAAGATATCTTAGTTATTAGTGATGACCTTGATTTAGATTTAGGTAAGTTTAGATTAAGAAGAAATGGTAGTAGTGGGGGTCATAATGGCTTAAAGAGTATTATCTCACATCTTGGAACTGATGGTTTTAAAAGACTTAGAATAGGTATTTCTAATGATAAAGATGATGTTATTAATTATGTCTT
>CALVQY010000050.1 GCA_944358355.1 uncultured Bacilli bacterium
TATTATGATAATATGATGTAAAATTTTCACTGAAAATTAACTACGTAATTAAGTCAAATATTTACTGAAAAATCACAAAATTTTATAGATTTAGTTCAATTTCATAATTAAAAATGCTATTAATATAAAGAATAATTGTTTGATTGTAATTATTTGTTATATAGTAAACATCTTTACCATTTTCTTTTCTTATTTCATAAGATGATACTGTATTAATATAATAATTATTTATAAGTTCATTTCTAAAATTATCAAATATTTCTTTAGTTATTTCATCTTTATTTCTTATTTTACTATAAGCATCACTTTCACTATTTATAATTTCATTTTTGAAGTTGACATAGTACATGGTAATTAAATTTTCTTCATCTACATCTTTATTTTCATAAGTGTTAGCAGAGTTTTTTGTCTGAATAGAAAATAATTCGTTTATTTCTTCTTCAGTTGGCTCACTTGTCTTAGCATCTTCTGCTACACCAAGATTTCTAAAAATTATAAATATTAAAGAAAGAGAAAATATAAGGAAGATAAATATTTTAAAGAATTTAGCCATTTTCAGTCACTCCTATCTTAGTATTATACTCATTTTCTGTAATTGGCATTATAGCGAATGTTAAATTACTTTCATCTAGTGTTATACAAAAATAGTCGTATCTAACAAATTCTACTGTATCTAGAGTCTCATTAGATATTTGCTCTTTAACATAATATTTATAAATATCTTGATAAACGCTTATTTGATAAATTTCTTTAGCACTTCCTCTATAATTAGGATCATAAGATGCTATTTTATTAAAGATATTGGCAGTGGTTATATTATTATCTTCTAGATAGTTTTTGTCTAAAACTTGATAAGTATAATCATTATTTTTACTACTTACATAGGAAATATATTTAGAAACTGAAGAGTCTATAGTTAAATATCTGTTAATATCATTTAGAGCAGTAACTGTATTATCAATTCTATTTTCTTCAGCTTCTTTTTTAGCAATATTTGAATAGATTGTCGTACCGCCAAAGACTAATACTAGTATTATGCATATAACTATTTCTATTTTCGCTGTTTTTTTCATTTATTTCCTCCTATAACCCAAAGATAGCTTGTCTAAATTCCAATTTGTGCTGTAAGGTATAAATCGTATAATCGTTTTGTTCACAAATTGTCGTAGGTACATTACTTCCAGATGGAACTCTATCACAGTAATCGGCACCATATATTAGATTTAAGTAGTAACATCCTCCAAGACCAGGACTACCTGGATTATAACGATAGGCTCCAATATAACCATAGATAGATTGCATTCCTGCTAAAGTACCAGGAAGTCCATGACCAGCAGGATCACAGCCAGCTGCTTCGCTTTCTTCGTAACGTTGAGTAATTAATGGGGCAGCTGAACCGCCTTCTTTATAGGTATCTAGAACTCTAGCATATTCTCTTATACCATCAGCAAGACTTGTTAAGTGAGGTCCTGAGTTACATCCTTCACCATTAGTTATTCCTATACCCCAGAAGTTATACCAAGAACCACACATTGTCCAACCTTGTTCAGTACCAGCAGTTACTACAACAAGTTCTGGATTTACGCCGCTTTCTAAAGATACGTCATAAACTTCTTCAGCATGAGCGGCAAAGTTAGTACAGAAAGCTTCTCTACCACTACTTTCACAATAAGCATTCATCTTCGCTACAAATTCACTTTTAGAAAGAGTTGTAGTTGTAAGTGAAAAGTCAGTACATTGTGGACGAGGATCTTCTTGACTAACATAATCTAGAGGATCTACTTTATTTTGACTACTGTTACCTCCTGCTCTAACTTCAAAGTGTAAGTGTGCTCCAGTTGAACGTCCAGAATGACCCATCTTACCAATTACTTGTCCTTGTTTTACTTTATCTCCTGCTACTACAGTAATACTATTTTGAGCCATATGACCATAAAGAGTAAAGTTACCATCAGAGTGTTCAATAATAACATAGTTACCATAGCCACCACCATCTGTATTACTTAAGCTACCATTATCGGGGAATTGAATTAGGCTTCTATCAGTAGGATATACTACTGTTCCATCTTTAGCTGCGATGATATTTACATTACCAAGAGCATTTCCTGTTGATATATCTAAAGCTCCATGAGAACCTTGGTGAACAGAGTCGTTTCCACCGAATGTTGCCGTTATGACAGTGGGTTGAGGATCTCCACTAGCAAAAGTAACTCCGTTTTGTTCAGTAGTTTCGATACTACCTATAGGCCACCAATAAGAATTAGAGGAGCAAACAGAACCACTACTAGAAGATTCATTCTCATCTTCACCAGTTATTTCTTCATATGCTTCGATATATTCATAAACTTGATTAGCCATTTCTTGATAAGTTTCACTAGACTGTCCTGGTAAGAGACGAGAGAAATAATCAGCTAGATTATTTTTAGTTGATTCATCATCTAAAAGTCGGAAGCCCCCCCCTTCTTCTTCAGAAACACTTTCAAAAAGAAGGTCTGCTACTTCTTTCATACGATTATAAGTCATATCTTCAAAACCAAAAGTAGGGTCATATGTTTGAAGGATAGAAAAAACTGCTGTCACTATTTGCAAAGATGCCTCTTCCATAGTTTTACCTTCACCACTATATTCTTCTTGTAATCTTTTTAAATTATCATAATATTCTTGTTCTTCTTCTGTTGAGGCAACACCACCTTCTAAAAAGTCATCTAATCCTAATAAGGAACCAAAGTTACTTGGAATAGAGACAACTGCTAAAATTACAATTAGTATTAATAAAATACCTATTAAAGGAAGCCCTACTGCTAATAATGTTTTAACTTTAACAGAACCTAATCCCCATAAATTTATTTTATTATTTAAAGGATTAATATTTTCTAAATCAGGAACAGGATCTAATATTCTATTTCTTTTAGAAGTATTAGATTTATCATTAGATGATGTGTTATTAGTATTACTAGAGTTGTTACTAGTATCACTACTAGTATTATTATCAGTATTAGTAGTATCATCAGAAGTAACTGAGTCACCATCATTATCACTGTTATTAGTGATATTATTAGAAACTCCCATTCCTAAAGCTCTACCAGGAGAATTTTTCGCTCTAATATTATTTAAGGTATTACCAACATCATTAACTGCTTTTACTCCTCTTGCTATAGGATTTACTTTAGCAGCGGTATTTAAGGCTTTTCTTCCAATATTTTCACGATTTCTATTTATTCTATTAGTACTAATCTCGGCATTAGAATTTCTAGGAATATCAAGAGATTCATTATTACCAGCAGTAGTATTATTATTACTTCCATCTTCATCTGTATTAAATACTCTTTTTCTACTACGATAACCTTTATTATCTTTTAGGGCGCCACCAATATTTTTTATAGAATCAGAAAAAGATGGCTTAGACTCTGAAGAATTATCTACATTAATATCATTATTAACTGAAGAAGTATTTTGTTCTTCATTTTTTTCTTCATTCATCTTATCACCATCCTTACTACAATTTAATTAAATATTAAAATCCACCGCCACTTCCAAATGATTCTAACTCATCTTTTGTTACAACAACATTTATACGCATTCTCCTATTACCACAGACGAATAAAGCTTCTCCTTGAGAGTATCTTTTAATACTATCTTTTTCGTTTTCGTTTAAGTCAATTAATCTTGATAAGTCTTCAACAGCTTGTTTTCTAAGTCCCATTACTAAGTAATATGAAGCATTATCAAAAATAGCTTTACCTTGAGTTATAATCGCTTCGGATGAGAAATCACTAGGTTGTTGTGTAATGATAATTGTACCTGTATTATATTTTCTAGCACGTCTTTGAACTTGTCCTAAGAAATCTGCTCCTTGTTCATTATTATTAGAAAGTAGAACATGTGCTTCATCTACCATAAGAATTGTATTAACATCAGAATCTAAACATAAGCCCCATGCATATTTTAGAATATTAAAGAATAGTGCATTTCTAACATTAGTATCAGAGTTCATAAACTCTTTAATATTGAAGACTAAGAAATCACTATCTGCTGTTATAGTAGTTTTACCATCAAAATAGAATTTTAATTCTTTAGTTAGAGGTCTTATTTTTATTTCTAGTCTTTGTAAAATATCCTTTTCTCTTGTTTGTTCTGTTATTGACATAAGTCTTCCTTTAACCGTAGCATATACATCTGACAAAGTTGGATAATCTTCGCTAGTAAAAGTTGTAAAGTTAGTATTAAAGTCTATACCAAATCTCTTATAGGTATCTTGTACTACTTCACTAAACATATTTAAGACATCTTCTTCTATTGATGGATCATAGTATCTCATAAAGGCTTTTAATGATTGTAATGTTCTTGTTAGAACAGTATATCCTAATCCTTGATTAATTTCTTCTTCATCAGCATCTATAATAATTTCAAGAGGATTAATAAGTCCGAAATCTCCACCTTTACCGATATCAATGATATCTCCTCCAAAGGTTGTAGCGATTTCTTCTAGTTCGTTTTCAGGGTCAATCGCTACTATTTGACAACCATTTCTAATATGAGAACGCAATAGAAGTTTAGCAGCGGTAGATTTACCACTACCTGATGTACCAAGTATAATCATATTAGCATTATTTCTATTATTTTCTTTTCTTATTTGATATAAGAATTGATTGAATAGGATTACACCACCTGAGAAATCTACTCCAAGTAAAACTGATAGTCCTGGATCTTTGATACTATCAAAGATAAATGGATACATAGCAGCGATTGTTGGAGATGGTATTGGTGTACCAATTCTCTCTTCAATATCTTGTGATGGAAAGATTGGTAAGATACTTTTTAAGATTTTTTCTTGATTAAATCTTAAAGAAATAGCACGTAACTCCATCGCATCCAAATAGTTTTTAACATTTACTTTCTTTAATTCTAGATCTTCTTTAGTATCAGCATTTATCATAATATGCATTTGAAAATCAAAGATACGAGATTGACTTGATGCAAGCATTGATACGAAATATTCAAGGCTTTCAGCATCTTGTCTAATTCTCTCTTTAGCTGTTTGATCTTTTTCTTGACGATATTTTTCTCTTAAATCTGCTACTTGTCTATTAATCATCTTAGACATAGTATTAAATGGTACAGGAATATGTTTAATAACTATTTTAATACCACTCATAGATGTAAGGGTAGATAAGTATCCAGGAGAGATATATCTAGGGTATGATATAACAGTAAGGATTGTAGCATATTTATCACTTATAAAGAAATCACTAGGATAAAAATGTAATCCTTTAGGAGCTAATTGACTTTTAATACTTATACTCATACTGGCATCACCGTCCCAAACTCTGTAGATACTCCTCCATTTAAGAAGTTCTCTAATATTATTCTAAGATCATCATTACTTACTTGTGAAGCATTAAGTCCACAACTAGCAAGTCCATTAATTAGAAGTCTAATACGTTTTTGTAATGTATCTTCATTAGCATCTTTAAATAGGATAAAATACTCTGTATCAACGATATTATTATTCATAAAAGTATTACCTTTATCTATATCTTGTAGTATTACTTTTCTAATTGCAGGAGATGTTGTTTCATTATATAGAAGCTGAAGTTGTGACATATATACAGAGATATCTACTGGTCTATCTGCAACTACTAGCCAAAACTCAAAGTCTATCATATTATAGAAGTTTTTAAGACTTATTAAGATATTATCTTGTGACTGTTGATCAAGGATGAAGATATTACGAGGAGCGATTTTAACCCCAGTTACTTTTTGTCTATCATTACAAATAATCATACCATTTTGGATACCTGTAATTGGCAACCAGTCTTCACTATATTGACTACTTACTGTCTTTGACATCATTAACACACCAACCTTTCCATTCATATCTTTGTCTATTAGTAAAAAATGTATAACAATCTATTATAATTGAAAGTATATTATGATAATTAGGAATAGGTATAACTAGAAAGGCACAGAGTGCACCAGGGAATAAGACAATAACAACTTGCCAAGTATAATCCATAGATAAACTCATAAGTAATATTAACGATAATACTATGCCTGTACCTAATAAAATTAAATCAAAAGGTTTAAATATACCTAAAATTAAACTACCATTTTTAGTATTTGCAGGGATTAAATAACTATCATTCACTATATATCACACTCCTTATTTACTCTTATTAGCATTTCTATTGGCACGATGTTTAACGTGTTTAAGCATTGTTTGAGCTTTTTGAGCATTTCCACTAGCAATACCGATTGTTTTACCAATATCTTTTGGATCAAGATAATCACCATTATATCCAATATCAGCTTTATTTAGAGCAGATTTTGCTAATTCCCAATTTGATAAAATACCTGGATTATCTTTAGCACCACTGAAGACATCACTAACATATTTACTATTTTGACTCTTCAATATTTCTCCCATAACATTTGTATCAAAATCTCTAGAATTATATGTTACACCGTTATACTCAAAATTACCATCAGAATCAGCTGCTGCTATACGTTGTCTTAAAACAGCATAATTGAAATGAGTTCCTAAAATTCTAGTGTCAAGACCATTGGTAGCAAAATAATTTACCATATCTCTATTCGCAGTTGAAATAACACCATAATCTCCTTTTTTAGTAGCTTCATCTTCAGTGAATTTTTTCCAATTTTGTAATTGTTTAACAGCTTCTTGATTAGCTTCCAAATAGTTTTGGTCTTTATCAGCTAAAGATCTACCAGTAAGTACACCATATGCTTGATCAGCAATTCTACCAGGTAATGTAGAGTGTGAAGCTCTTAAAGCATTTCTTTTTTGCATAGCAGATAAAACAGCACTAGTAGGATTTTTATCTGCTGTTGCAAGGGCTTTTGCACCAGTAAATGCTCCTGCAACTCCACCTACTGCTCCAGAGGGTATTGCACTTAATGCACTTCTAATTTTTCCATGTCCTGCCATTCTACCTTCTTCATAACTAGTTCTAGCATTAGTTGCAACTGCACCTGCTATTCCTGCAACACCTAAACCAGCAGCAGCAATTGTACCAAGTCCTCCAAATAGTTTAAAGTTGCCATCGCCTTTTATTCCTAACATATCTTTAAAGAATTTAGGCGCTTGTTTCATAAATACTAGGATACCTAAAATGATAAAGATTGTTGCAAAAGTAGAAGTAAAGAAATTAGGTGATGATGGGAATAAATCTAATGCAGAGGTTTGTGTTAGTGATACTATGATATATATACCAAAATAAACTACTGCTAATCTTATAAATAAATCTAAATAAGTAGAAGTTAATGTTTTTACCCAACTTCCAAATGCTCCATTTTTTTCTTGTCCTGGATCTATATAAGCAATGATAGGAATTGGGGCAATTAATCTTAACAAAGCAAGCTTTATGGCACGTACAGCAATATCAACTGTGAATCCCAACACTATTAAAAACATAACTATAGATACAATTAATCCACCCAAAACAGTATAATCAAATGCATATACACCGTTGCAACTTTCGCTTACTCCATCAAGTATTGTTTGATATGGTGTTGTTGAAGAAAAGTAGTTAACTTGATTTTTTACTATATCTTCACACGCTAAGTTCTCTTCATAACTTGCTTGATCAGTAATATCGTCTTCTGATACTCCACTAGCCAATGTTGGTCTTACAAAAGCCTTAGCAACTGTAGCTGCTAGAGTATCACCAACATTACCAATACCATTTAAATTCAAACTATTATTATTATTTGAAATATTATCTACATCAGAGCCAAGTATTAATTTACCTAATACATTATCTTCAACAACAGTATTTTGAATTTGATATAAAAATCCAAAAAGGATACCATTGTCTGCTATTTGTTGATTTAAGGGATTACCATCGTCATTAGGAATATTTATTGGAGCAATTAAAGTAAGCATAACAAGAGATAAAACAACTCTCATTAGTATTTTACTTGCACCTTTATTTTTATCCTTTGCTAAGTCTGGATTAACAATAATTTGTAATATAGTTATAGTTAATCTAAACATCATAAAAACGCCTAAAATTAATTGTACTCGTGCATAAAAAGTAACTATAAAATCACCTTGTAGAATTTTAGCGTTTGCAACTACAAAGAAAATATCATAGATAGCACCCAACAAGAAATATCCTAATTTATCTATAGCTGGAAAAATAAATCTAAGTATATTTTGTAACCATCCTACTTGCATAAAATCACTTCTTTCATGGTATGTATTATATTATTAAAACAAATCATTACAATGTACATGTTGTTTGATTTATAAAACTTAGTAATACCTGTATTAAGGTTGGAACTAAGAATAAAGCTATAGCTGCTATTAATCTTATAATTAGCTTAGACTGTGCTTCTTTAATAGCTTTATCATCTGATGAAAATACAGCTTTTACAAAATCAACAGCACTTAGTAATACAACTAAAATAGGCCCTATTACTTTAATATAATTTAGTATTGTTACTAATAGCCAACCTAATGCGCCTTCTTCCATATTGAAAATATCGCTACATTCAATTGTGGTGCCATTAATATCTATAGGGTCTAATGGTCTCGTAGAACCATTACCATTTCCACCATTATTTCCTTTCATATCATCTGGTATAGATGTACCATCAGGATTACTAGGTGATATATAACTTTTATCTTTATCGCTGGAACCACCAGTAGCAGTAATTGTATAAGTTTCATATGTTTGTGTAGAAATTATGACATCACCATTATTATAACTTGTTGTTTTTAAGTCGGTATATATAAATTGTGGGCAAGAAAAAGTACTATTACTATAAAAATTTTGTGGTACATTTATTTCAACATCACATGTAACTTCTCTATTATTAGCACAACTTCCTTTAACATTATTACTACCTGATGGCGTAATTGTAATATCTGTATGTTGTGGATCTTCTCCTGCTATTTCATGGTCTAGAACTCTTCTATAGCGGCAGCTATTATTTCCTTGTTCAACAAGACTAAATTGGCCCCCTGTTCCTTGATTTCCTGTAACGCTTTCAGCTGACTCATCAGTCTTATTTGGTGAAAGATTTGGAGAACATCTTGAATTAATAGTCCCAAAACCATCATTACAAGAATTTTTACTGGCATATATTTTTATTCCGCCTAATAATTCAGCATAGACACTTATACTAGGACACTCACCATTTTTTAAATCAATACCTTCACCATTTGCAAAAGTACCTTTTATATCCTTTCCAAGAACTTCAATTTTTGTTAGTTTATTGGAACTTGTTTCAGTTTGTAAAGCAAAGGTAGTATCTACAGGAATAGCAAGACCTTGTGAATCTTTTTGATCACCAAAAAAAGCATTTTGTTCCCAGACATAGGTACACGTAGTCGAAGCAGTACCACCTGAACCTCCACCAGGTGTAGCCTGTAGAGCATTAGCATCTATTATATTTATAAATAAAATTCCAACTATTGCAATAATTATCAAAAAGTTTCTCTTTTTCATAGATTTTCTCTCCTACCATGTTTCTATTATAACATTAATCTTTTATCTTTGGTAGAT
>CALVQY010000051.1 GCA_944358355.1 uncultured Bacilli bacterium
TTAAGTCAAAAGAGTTACAAGAAGTTAAGAGTTTACTATTTGAAAATAAAAAGTGTGGTTATCAAGAAAATAACTTGGGGTGTAAAAATTTTTTGTGGGTAAAATAATGGTTATGTTATACTTATCTAAAGAATAAAGGTGGTAGATAAGTATGAGAACAATAGAACAATTTGAGAAAAACATAAATAATTTAGATACAAACTTTAATAGGCTTATATCTAATGATGGTTTAGATATAAATTCTATTGAAGAATTAGCAATGAACAGCATTGATGATTGCAAGAGTATTATTAATACCCATATAGAGGAGTTGATATCTAAAAGTATAAATGAACATGAACTAATAACTAAAAAAACAAGAGTGGGAAGAAAAAGGATTCAAATTAAAAAATCATGGAAAAAGTAAAATAGAAATCATAATGTTAAATGGCAAAATAGAAATTTATAGAACCATACTTCAAATAAATGATATTATTGATTTAGATAAATATAACTTAAAAAGCAAATTAATTACTCCTTTAGATGAATATCTAGGAATAGATAAATTACCATTTAAAGTATCATTAAAAATGATGATAGAAATAGCCTTTTGGGGACAAAATCAAGCATCATTTCAAAAAGCTAGTGAGATTATATATAGGGTATATGGAGTTAAAATATCTTATGTTACTGTAATGAAAATAACTAAATATGTAGGCAAATTAGTTTATGATTATAATTATAATAAAGCTATAGAAATTTGGAATAATCGCACTAATATAGATATGACTGTAACTAAAAAGAAAGGTACTTTATATATTCAAGCAGATGGTGCAAGTGTTAATACTAGAATAGAAGATGAAAATGGTTCTACCTGGAGAGAAAATAAATTAGGTATTTTCTTTTCTGATGATGATATGTATAAAAGAAAAGACAAATCTAATATCATTAATCATAAAGAATATGTTTCTTATATTGGTAATGTTGAAACTTTTAAAATCATGGTATTTGCCAAAGCAGTAGAACTAAAATATTGGGAATATGAAGAAATAGTTTTTATTTCTGATGGTGCCACTTGGATTAGAAATATGATAGATGAACTATTTCCTGAAGCTATTCAAATATTAGATAAGTTTCACTTAATAGAAAATATAACCGATTATGGTAAGTTTATATTTGATGATGATATTAAAAAGGTAGATAAATTTAAAGATAAAATAATCGGTTATTGTTATTCTAGAGAATATGATTTGATAGTAAAAGAATTAAAGAAATATAAAGAGATAACAATACCTAAAACTGTTTGTAATTTACCAGTATATTTAGAAAACAACAAAAGTAAAATAGATTATTCTACTTATGAACATAATGGTTGGTTTGTAGGTAGTGGTGCAATAGAAAGTTCTAATAAAACTGTAGTACAACTTAGATTAAAACAAGCAGGAATGAGATGGAGTGTTGAAGGTGCTAATTATATGATTGCATTAAGATGTATGTATGAAAGTGATCATTGGAGTGAAATAGAAAAAATAGTAGTTGATGAAATATATCATTAACTACTATTTACCCACAAAAAATTTTTACACCCAATAACTTGTTATTTATAGAAAAATTTATTAAAATTAATATGAAGGGGAATTTTGTAGTATGAATGATAGTTTGTTTATAAGATTACATGAAATAAAAGATAATCATGATTTAGAGTTCTTTTGTATTGATGAGAAAGCTAAAGGAAATTTGGAAGATATTTTAAAATATTATAGTGATGAACAATTAGAAGACTTGATGTATCTATATTATGCAAAAACTAAAAGTGAGATAAAAAAACTTAGTCATAAAATGAAAGTAGATATGTTAAGTAAAGTGATTAAAGAAAATATTAAGAATATCTTTGATCATGTTGGTATTGATAATCTCGATGCCTTTGATAATATGATAAAAAAAGGTGAACATGGTGGATATTCTCATATATTTATTGTAGCAGGCTTTGCCTTTGTTAATGATGAAGGTGATATCTTTATAGCAGATGATGTTAGAAAAATATATGATAAAGAGATTACTAAAGGCTATAAAAAGCATAAATTAGAACTTGAAATTTTATCTTTAACTAGTGATTTAATGTTAAATATGGGAATTGTTCCTAAATATATAGTGTTGAGTTTATTTTCAAATGATTTATATAATTTAATGACTAATAATGAGGTGGATGAACTATTAGAAGAAAATGAGTATAATATTTTAAAAGCTAAAGCTAAAGCTGATGATGAAATATATTATTTAGATAAAAATATTTCCTATACTGAAAGAAACTTTGGAGATTTAAAGGACATTATCTGGTTTAAAAGAACACGTGATAGTTATGGTTACTATGCCAATAAAATATGTGATATCTTAAAGGAGATTAGTAAGATATTAGAAGGTAGTGATGATATAACTTATAAATTATGTTCTATTGTTGTTACTAATCTTAGAACTGCAGATGAAATAATAGAAGATATTAAAAATAATTATAATGTTAGTAAGAAAAAGATAGATGAAATATCTAATATAATTTATACTAATTTTAATTCTATTAGATTTTGGAACTGTGGTGGAAAAACAATTGATGAAGTCTCTTTAGATAGGTTTATTCTAGATAAAAAACTTGATGATGATTCTCTACCTAGTTATATTGAAAATTTAACTGATAGAGCACTTGATTATTTAAGTGATAATTACTCTTTTAGTAATAGAAAAGGCCTAGAGGATATGTTGCTAACTTATGCTAATAATATTTATTTAAAAGAACTTGAAAAAGAAGAGGTAGTATATGAAGTATTAGAATGTGATAATAAAGAATTTAATGGAAATATTCATGTTACTGAAGGAGTTCTTAATGGAATTATTTCTCTATATAGAGATGGTGATATAGTTAAAGTATCTATTCCTCATGAAATAAAAGTTTTGTTAAGAGCAGGAACTATAGATAATGAACCTTTAATTATGCCTTTAGATGATACAATAGTTACTTCTTATCTTGTTATAAATGGAGCGATTGAAAAGGATGTATTAAAAGATATTTTAAAAGAAAAAGAAGGTATTGATTTATCTATAGAAGAGTTAGATGAAATTGTTTTAAGGAATAATTATTTTATGATAGATAATTATTATACTATTGTTGATGATATGCCTAATATAATTGAAAAAGAAATATTACCTAAAAAGAAGTCTTTTAAAAAATATAAAGGTTTAGGTTTAGAAGTAGATAAAGCTAATCATAAGATGTATGAATTAAAAGAAGAGTTAAATTCTTATTTAAATACATTAGATGTGAATAAAGTGAGAAAAGAGTATTTTTTAGGAACTTTACTTATATTATTAAATGCTAATATCTATAGTGAAGAATTTTTAAAAGAATTATGTCATGAAAATAATTTTAGTTTAACAAAAAAACAATTTGAAAATGTATATAATATTATTGATAAGTATAAAAATGATATACCTATATGGATATATAATGGTTATACAAAAAGAGAAGTTAATTCTATGCCTAAGGAGAAAAAAGTGGGTAGAAATGATCCTTGCCCATGTGGAAGTGGCAAAAAATATAAAAAATGTTGCGGAAAATAGGAGTAAATATGAGTGATAGTGAGTTTGAAAAAATTCAACAAAGAATATTAAAAGTAGCGAATAGCTCTACATTAGAAAAGTTGATATTAAATAAAAAAGTAAATGGTAGTATAGCAGATATTCTAAAGTCTTTAGATGAAGAACAATTTAATGTTTTAAAAAGTATTTATTTTGATAATGACACTAAGAATAAGAGTTTAAATAAGCAGATAGATATGTTAGATAAAAAGATAAAGGCTACGTTTGTAAAGATATTAGAGTTTGATGATCCAAGTATTAATGGGTCTTTAGATAGTATTATGTCTTTTGAAGATAATACAGTAATTGATTCAGTTCTTCTTTTAGGAGGTTTTGTCTATGCTTATAAAGATGATAATAAGATAAAGTATATTTTACCTTTTGACTTGGATATTATATATTTAGATAATCTACGAGAAAGTATAACAATAACAGAAGATGATAATACTAAATTAATGGCCCTTTTTCTTAACTTTGGATTAGTACCAAAAGATTTATTTAAAGAGTTAAATCCTACTTCAGGTTTCTCTATTAAGAAAATAAATGATAGAGAATACTTTTGGTATGATAGTGTTCCTTATGATAACTCGTATGAAGAATTTTTGGATGATATAAACTATGTTAAAAGAACTTTTGAAAGTTATAATAGTTATACATTTATATTATCAAATCTTTTTACGGATATTTTAGGGCTTTTAGATAATGTTGATATAGATTCTTTCTATCCCTTCGCTATTACTACTTTACTAGCAAGAGAAAAAGGAGTTAATGAGATAATTAATGAATTTGTTTCTAAATATAATTTAAATAAAGATAAAAAAGAAGAGCTTTCTATAATAATTGGTGAACGTTATGATTATATTAGATTTTGGGAAAAAGGTGGCATGAATAATAGAGAAGAGTTTGCCCTTAAACTTTTAATAGTTAAAAAGCCTAAAGATAAAACATTATTATCATACTTAAAGTGTTTAAATGAAGATATTAGTAATTATTTATTAAAAGATCTTAATTTTAAAACTATGGAAAAGATTAGAGAATTGTCTTTAAGATATTTAAAGCTTGATTTAGAAAATGAAGAATATGATATGGAATATTTAAAAAATATTTTAAATCATGAGAATATGGAATATGATT
Source organism: uncultured Bacilli bacterium (assembly GCA_944358355.1). Lineage (GTDB taxonomy): Bacteria > Bacillota_I > Bacilli_A > RF39 > UBA660 > Onthousia. Next base: position 4,741 of record CALVQY010000051.1, read on the forward strand.
ATGATCCTAGTATTACAGAGTTTATTTGTTGTAAGTATTGTTTTCTTTATAAAGAGAAAAATAAATATAAAGTATTAATACCAAACGATGTTAAAGAAATGATTATGGATTATGTGTATAAATATCCTAAAGATGAAACACTAACTGATGATGATTATGTCAATTTATATGTTCTATATAATGGAGTTATAGAAAGACAAAAACTAAAAGAGCTGCTTAAAGATAATCATAATCTAGACTATACTCTAAAAGAGATGGATGATACAATAGAACAGGTGGGTTTAAAGATTGTAGGAGATTTTTATTATATACCTTTCTTACAAGAAGATTTAGCAGAAGCTAAAGTAATACCTTATAAGAAATTTTTAAATAAATATAAAGTATTAAGTAATGATGATTTGAAATACTTTACTATAATAGATAGTTTATCTTTAAAGATAGATACTCTTTTAGATAAGTTGAAAATTAAAGATTATCTTTTAAAAGAGTTAGAAGCCTCAATAATAATATTAATTAGTATAAATGAGCCATATATACCTTTTTTAAGATATTTCTTCAAAAGTAATAAAATAAAGATTAAAGAATCTTTGTTTAAAGAATTATTAAGTATTATAGATATTTATAAAGATGATATACCTGTATGGATATATAATGGTTACTCAATGAGAGAATTTAGTAAATTGAAACAGTTGTAAAGGAGAAGTTTATGAAAAAAGAATTTGATATTAGTGAAATATTACCAAATATTGAAAGCGTTGGTGAAGAATATAGCTCTAGTGATTTAATATTAGAAAATAAAGTAGAAGGTAATTTAAAAGATGTTTTAAAAGGTTTAGATGAAGACCAAATTAATATAATTGCCTCTGTTTATTATGATGAGAAAAATGCTTTTTTTAGAAAAAGTATTGATAATAAAATAGAATTATTAGAAGAAAAAATTAAAGGAAGCTTTAAAAAACTTATTAATAATGCTTCTTATAGCCAATATGTTATATTAGATAAATTATCTAATAAAGAAGATGTTACTAATATGTCAGAGCTTTTCTTATATAGTGGTTTTAGTTATTCATATTATGATAAAACTGAAGTTAAATATTTATTGCCTTCAGATTTAAAAAAGATATATTTAAAAGAAGTAGATCCTACTATAAAGGGAGATTCCTTAAAAGGAGAAATATTAACAAGAATAATGGCTTTATTCTTTAGTAATGGATTAGTACCAACTGATTTAGTATATAGTTGTTATCCAGATGATTTTTATGGATTCTTTACTAAAGATGAGTTATTAGAAGAAATAGATACTGCTGTAAGTATTAAAAAAATTAATAATAAAGAATATTTTTGGCTTATTGATACTCCTTATGAAAATTTGTATGAAGAATCTATTGATGATAGAATTTATATTAAAAGAGATTTAAATGATTTAATACCATATATGATGAGTATCCTTATGTTAATAGAAGAAGTTTGTAAAATTATAAAAAAGCCTTATAAAGAAACAATATCTATAATAATATCAAAAGTACTTTTAAAAGAAAGAAGTCTTGATGATATTTTAGATGATTTTGTAAGTGAATTAGGTTTAAGTAAGAAAGATAGTAGTAGATTAGATGATATACTAATTGATTACTATGATAATTTAAGATATTGGGAAAATGGTGGGAATACACAAGATGAGATTTTAGCCCTTAATTTAGTCTTAAAAGAAAAACCTAAAAATAGTAGTATAGAGGAATGCTTAAAACAATTAACAGATAATGCTAAAGAAGAATTTAAAGATACATATAATATTGATGATGTTTCTTCCTTAGATGAGATAATAGTAGATGATTTTTGTAATGAAGGATATTTAACTATAGATAATGATGATGACATTAGTGAATTATTAGAATTAGATGGTAAAGAATATAATGGAAATGAGATAGTTACTAGTTTTATTATAAATGGTTATGCATATTTATATAAAGATAAAGATAATTTTAAAGTAATTATACCTGATGAGATTAAAGATATATTATATAATATGCCTTTAAATAATGAAGAAGAACTTGATGATAGAGAAATAGTAGAATTATATATGTATTATAATGGAGTTATAGAAAAAGAAGAATTAAGAAGATTACTTAAAGAAAATCATAACCTAGATTATACAATTAAAGAATTAGATACTGTTATTAAGTCGTTAGATTTGTTTATTAGAAAAGACTACTATAGTATACTTGGAGATGCCAAAGAAGATGATATGGAACAGATGGTTTTATCTTCAAAGAAAAACTTTAAAAAGTATAAAGTAGTTGACTATTCTAGTTATGATATAGTAAATATGTCAGATGCATTTAAAGATGATTTAAAAGAAGTACTAAGTAATTTAACAACTGATGAAGAAAAATTGGAATTGATAAGTTCTTTTATAATATCAACTATATATATGAATTGTTATTTAGATGATGCTTTATACCATATTTTAGATGAATATAAGATAAAATATACTAATAAAGATATAAAGTCTTTAAAAAATATAGTTGATCAATATAAAAATGATATGCCTATATGGGGTTATAATGGTTATTCTAAAAAAGAATTTAATTCTATGCCTAAAGAGAAGAAGATAGGTAGAAATGATCCTTGTCCGTGTGGAAGCGGCAAAAAATATAAAAAATGTTGTGGAAAGTAAAGTTAGCATTAATTTGTTAACTTTATTTAATTACTGTAATATAATAAAGATATGAAAAATATGGGAAAGATAGTGATGTTATGAGATTATATACAAATGAAATAGTGTTTCGTGGTCATCCTGATAAAGTGTGTGATCAAATAAGTGATGCTTTACTTGATGCTTATTTAAAAGAAGATAAACATTCTAGGTGTGGGATAGAAGTAATGGGTGGTAAAGGTAAAATATTTATTACAGGAGAAGTTACTAGTAATAAAGATATTAATGTAGAAAGTATTGTTAAAAGAGTTTTAGATAGTGTTGGTTATGATACTAATTATGAAATAATTAATAATTTAGGTAAACAAAGTCCTGATATTGCCATGGGTACTAATGATGAAGTAGGTGGAGCAGGGGATCAAGGTATGATGTTTGGATATGCTTGTAATGATACTAAAGAATTACTTCCTACTGCAATGGTAATCCTTCAAAGATTTAGTAAATGGTATGATAAAGAAAGACTAAATTGTTCTTATTTAAGAAGTGATGGTAAAGCTGAGATAACAGGATATTATGATGATAATATGAAATTAAGGAGAATAAAATATTTTACTATCTCTTATCAAAATGATGAAGAACATAGAGACTATACAGATAACTTAATAAAAGAAGCATGTATTAATATATGTAAAGATTATGATATTGAAATAGAAGAGTTTTTAATTAATCCTACAGGTAAATTTGCAATAGGTGGCTTTGAAGGAGACTCTGGTCTTAATGGAAGAAAGATAGTAGTTGATTCTTATCAATCATTCTGTAAAGTTGGTGGTGGAGCTTTCTCTGGAAAAGATCCTACTAAAGTAGATAGAAGTGCTGCTTATAAAGCAAGAGAAATCGCTAAAGATTATCTTAAGAAATATAATTTATCTTGGTGTGAAGTAGTTATTAGTTATGCTATTGGTATAGATAAACCTTTATCAATATATATAGATAGTGATAAAGGTTACATTGAACCAGACGAATATTTATATATTGAGTGTACTCCTAAAAATATTATAAAAGACTTAAATTTATTAAATATATGTTATGAAGAGAAAGCTAGATTTGGACATTTCCAAGACTAGTTTTTCTTTTTGGTATTAATTGGTAAAAACTGGAAAAATATAAAATATTTTGACTTTCGCTCATTATTTACTTTTAACCTTAATAGTGCTAGATTATCAGAACATGAAGGTGATATTATGTCTAGTTTAGAAGAAGATTTAAAGAAAGCTAAAAAGTTGATAGATTGTTGTTCTTGCTACGGAAATAAAGATAATAATTTTGAACGACTTTATCCTTTTACTGTTGAAAATATAAAGGATATGTTTAGTTGCTTTAACTTTAAAGATAAAGATTGTCTTAGTGTTTTAGCATCATCTGATCAAGTTTTTGATATGTATTTAAGAGAAGCGAGAAGTGTTACTGCTTTTGATATTAATCCTTTAACTAAATATCTATTTTATTTGAAAAGAGCAGGTATTGAGGCTTTAACTAAAGAAGAATATTAGACTATTTTTGTAATTATAAATATTCACAAGGAGTTAGAATGCTTTCTTTTAATGAGAAATCTTTTGATAAAATAGTCC
>CALVQY010000052.1 GCA_944358355.1 uncultured Bacilli bacterium
TACCAGTTTTATTTGCTTAAACAGTAAAATTAATATATACTTAGAGTAATAGGAGGACTTGCTTATGAATAAAAAGATACTTATACTTGCTCTACATTTAGGTTATGGTGGTGTTGAAAAGTCAATTACATCACTTGCTAATTTACTTGCTAATAATAATTATGAAGTTGAAATAGCATCTATTTATAAACTTTATGATAAACCTGTTTTTGATATTTCTGAAAAGGTTAAAATAACTTATTTGTTACCTTCTAAACTTGTACCTAATCGGAAGGAATGGAATGAGGCATTACATAATATTAGACCTGTTAGCTTAGTTAAAGAATCTGTTAAAAGTATTGAAGTTTTATATAAAAAACGTAGGGAAATGGCTAATTATATAAAAAGAACTAAAGCTGATGTTATTATTTCTACTAGAATATTTTTAAATCAATTAGTTAGTGAATATGCTCCTATTAACACTGTCAAAATAGCTTGGGAACATAATCATCATCATAATGATATGAAATATGCTACAGATGTTGTTAATAGTGCTAAAGCTTTAGATTATTTAGTTTTAGTTTCTAAAGACTTGGAAAAGTTTTATAAACATAGAATGTTAAATTATTCATGTAAATGTGTTTATATTCCTAATGTTTTAGAAAATATTCCTAAGACTAAAAGTCCCCTTACTGGTAAAGAATTAATTTCTGTAGGACGTCTTGCGAAAGAAAAAGGATTTTTAGATTTGTTAAAAATATATAAAGATTTAAAAGATAAAAACTTTGCTTGGCATTTAAATATAATAGGAGATGGTGATGAAAAAGAAAGCTTAGTAAAATATATTAAAGATAATAATTTAACTGCTGATGTTACTTTACATGGCTTTAAAAATAGTAAAGAAATAGAAAAGTTAATGCATAAATCTAGTATTTATGTTATGACTAGTTATACAGAAAGCTTTGGGATAGTTTTACTTGAAGCGATGAGTAATGGGCTTCCTTGTCTTGCTTTTGATAGTGCTGAAGGTGCTAGAGAAATAATTACTTCTGGTTATGATGGATATTTAATTAAACATAGAAATTTTAAGGCAATGGAGAAGAAGATTCTTGATTTATCTAATGATATAGATAAACGTAAAGAGTTAGGTAATAATGGAAGGAAAGAAGTAAAAAAATATATGAGTGATAATGTAATTAAAGCTTGGAAAGAGCTTCTAAAGGGGGAATAGTTTATGAAAAAAGTTATGTTTATATCTAGTACAGGTGGACATTTAAATGAATTGTTACAACTTGAGAGTATCTTTAATAATTATGATTATTCATTAATAACAGAGAAAACTGATGCTAATAGAAAGTTAAAGAAACAATATAAGAATGTAAATTATCTAATATATGGTACTAAAGATCATATGTTAACTTATCCTTTTAAATTGCTGGCTAATTGCTTTATTAGTTTATTTCTATATTTCAAATATCATCCAGATTATATTATTACTACAGGGGCTCATACAGCAGGTCCAATGTGCTCAATTGGACGTATTTTTGGAAGTAAAGTAATATATATAGAAACATTTGCTAATATTCATTCTAAAACAATTACTGGTGTACTCTTTTATAAATTTCATGTTGCTAATCTTTTCATAGTGCAATGGCCTAGTATGTTAAAACTATATCCTAAAGCGATATGTGGAGGGTGGTGTTTTTAATGATTTTGGTAACACTTGGAACGCAAGATAAGAGTTTTAAAAGATTGCTTGATGCTATTAGTAAAGAAATAGATAAAGGTACTATTAAAGATAAAGTTATTGTTCAAGCAGGTTATACTAAATATAAAAATGATAAAATGGAGATATTTTCTAGCCTACCTAGTGATGAGTTAGAAGAATTAATTAAAAAGGCAGATCTTATTATTACTCATGGAGGAGTAGGTAGTATATTAACGGCTTTAAAATATAAAAAGAAAGTAATTGTTGCTCCTAGACTTGCTAAATATAATGAACATACTAATGATCATCAAAAGGAAATAACTAAAGAATTTGCTAAAGAAGGCTATATCCTTCCTTTAAATGACTTTAATAAATTAGATAAAGTAATAGAAAAAAGTAAGAAGTTTATTCCTAAAGAATATAAAAGTAATAATGAAAACTTTAAAAAATTAATAACTGATTATATTGATAATACTAATCATATCAGTTGGTATAATCGTGATAAATTTGTTATTTTAACATCATTTATAAACTTCCTTATCTTTATTATCTTACTTAAATTAAATATCAATGTATATTTAGACTTTACTATTTCCTATTTGATATCTTGTTTCATTATAATCCTTTTAAAAGTAGATAAACTAAATAATAAATTAACAGCATTTTGTTGTTTCTACCTTATTGAAGGTTTATCATTGTTACTTGCATCTAACTTATATATCAACTTTATCGTTGCTAAACTTTTTATAAATATTTTATGTGTTATTATTTATCATTTTCTTGCTAAAAAAAATTGACTGTTATAAAAAAATATGTTAGAATCATAGTGTTTGTAGCTTGATATACCTCGTATTTAAGCTGTAAACCGCATTGAAGAGGTAGAAATTACTAAAGAGAGTAATACCTTAAAAGCGAGTCTTTAGTTAAAGAAGGAGGTTAAAAAATGTACGCAGTAATTAAAGTTGGTGGAAAGCAATATCGTGTTAGCGAAGGTGATGAAATTTTTGTAGAAAAAATTAATGCTAATAGTGATGATGTTGTTACTTTTGATCAAGTTTTAATGCTTGATTCTAAAGTTGGTTCCCCTTATTTAAAAGATGTAACAGTAGAAGGTGTAGTTGTTAAAAACGGTAAAGCTAAGAAAATACGTGTTTTTAAATATAAAAACAAATCAAGAAGCAACCGTAAAACTCAAGGACATAGACAACCTTATACAAAAATTAAAATTACAAAAATTAATGGTTAATTATGGTTAGAGTAAAAGTAGATAAAAATAATGGTTATTTTGAAAAGATAAGTATCTTAGGTCATGCAATGTATGATGAATATGGTAAAGATATTGTGTGTAGTGCTATTAGTTCTATTGTGACTACTACTATTAATGGTATCTTGACTATTGATAAAAGTACTATTACTTATCTTGCTTCTAGTAAGGGTTTGACTATAAAAGTATTAAGTAAAGATAGAGTTACTCAAGCTTTACTTAAAAATATGGTTAAATTACTTAAAGAATTAGAATTAAAATATAAAGAAAATATCGAAGTAAAGTAAGGAGGGACTAAAGTGAAATTTTTAGAATTAAATATTCAAGCTTTCGCTCATAAAAAAGGACAAAGTTCTACTTCTAATGGACGTGATTCTATTGGTCGTAGATTAGGTGCTAAAGCTAGCGATGGTGAATTTATAACTGCTGGTAGTATAATTTATCGTCAAAGAGGTACAAAAATATTCCCAGGTGTTAATGTAAAACGTGGAAATGACGATACTTTATATGCTACTGTATCAGGAATTGTTAAATTTGAACGTAAAGGAAGAGATAAGAAGCAAGTTTCTGTTTATCCTTTAGAAAGTAATTAGTAGAAAAGAGAGTTAAATTGGGAAACTCTCTTTTCTTTTCATGCTAATTAAGTTATAATTTAATTATAAAGTGTTAATAGGGATTGTAAAAATAATTAGCATTTTTACAATCTCTTTTGTTTTTAGGAGGTTTTATGACAGCACATATAGAAAGTAAAAAAGAAGATATTGCAAAGAAAGTTATTATGCCAGGAGATCCATTGCGAGCTAAGTATATTGCAGATAATTTTTTAACTGATTGTAAATTAGTTAACAATGTAAGAGGAATGCTTGGTTTTACGGGTTATTATAAAAATAACCTAGTAACTATCTTTGCCTCAGGAATGGGCTCACCATCAATAGGAATATATGCATATGAACTTTATCATTTTTATGATGTAGATACAATTATTAGAATAGGTACATGTGGAGCGGGAGTTCCTGAAGTTAGACTTAAAAATATAGTAATTGCTAGTGAAGCTTATACTTTAAGTAGTTTTCCAAAATTGTTTTTTGATGATGAAAGTAAAATCTTTTTATCAAATAAAGAGATTAATAATAAATTAGAATTAGTCGCTGAAAAACAAAATTTAAAAACATTTAAAGGCAAGATAATAACTAGTGATATTTTCGATCCTTATGTAGATAAAAAAAGATATTTAAAACTATATCCAGATGATAAATATCTTGCTTATGAAATGGAAGCAGCCATTCTTTTCTGCCTTGCTAAAAATCTTAATAAAAAAGCAGCATGTATCCTTACTGTTGTAGATAATGAATTTGTTAATGAAAGTTTATCTAGCGAAGATAGAGAAAAGAGTCTTGATGAGATGATAAAATTAAGTCTTGATACATTAGTTGAATTAGATTAAAATAATAGAGCATACTAAGGATTGAGATGAGGTGTAAAAATGATAGAGTATAAAAGAAAAGAGCAAGGTTCTTATAATCTTCATATTATTAAAACGGATTTGTTTAAGACTATTACAGTTAAAGTGTTTTTTAGAGAAGAAGCTTTAAAAGAAAATATAACTAAAAGAAATTTTCTAAGTAGAATAATGATGCTTTCTACTAATGATTATCAAAGTAAAGTTGAACTTACCAAAGCTTTGCAGAATCTATATGCAGCTCAAGTTTCAGCGACAAATAGAAGGCTAGGTAATTATTTAGATACTTCTTTTAGTCTTAGAGTTTTGCATGATAAATATACAGAAGAAGGTAACTTTAAAAAAAGCTTAGAACTATTAAATTCCGTTATATTAAATCCTAAAGTTGATAATAATTCTTTTAATGAGAAAGAGTTTTCAATAGTTTATGAAGAATATAAAGCAGATCTAAATACTTTAGTAGAAGATAAGATGACTTATGCTTTGATTAGAGGAATGGAATCTACAAGTTCTGATGTTACTTCTTATAGAAGTATTGGTTATTTAGAAGACTTAGAAAAAATAACAGAGCAAAATTTATATGATTACTATAAAGAGATGATTAAACATAATTTTTTGGATATTTTTGTTTTAGGAAATGTTGATGAAGTGGAGATAACTAATCTTTTTAGAGAAGTCTTTAATTTTGATACTTTTAAAAAGAAACAGATTGATGCTAGAGTTATAGAGCCTAAGAAAATTAGTACTAAGAAAGTTATAGAAAAAATAAAAGCTGAACAAGATAATTTAGTTATGACTTTAAGTACTTTAGGATTAACAGATTATGAGAGAAATTATCCATTATCACTATTCAATACAATATTAGGTGGAGGTAGTGAATCATTATTATTTAAAGAAGTAAGAGAAAAAAATTCTTTAGCTTATACTATTTCTAGTACTCCTAATAAATTAGATAATCTAATTATTATTAGAGGTGGTATTACATCAAATAAAAGCGAAGAAGCGATAAAACTAATAAAGAAAATACTTAAAGACCTTGCTAATGGTCATATTAGTGATGAACTTTTAGATAAAGCGAAAGAATATTATACAAGTGCTATTGATGATATTATAGAAAGTTCTTTTCAAATGATAGAAAGTTATTATATGATGGAACTTTTAGGAGTAGATGATTTAGAAACTAAAAGAAAGAAGATGCTAAAAGTAACTAAAGAAGAAGTAGTAGTAGTGGCTAAAAAGACTAAACTTAATACAATTTACATATTAAAAGGGGAGAATGAGTGATGGATAAGCTAGAATTAAAAGATGTTGATAAAACTATATATAAAGAAGTTTTGGATAATGGATTATTATTAATAGTTATTCCTAATGAAAAGATAAGTAAAAAGAAAAATTATTACTTTAATTATGGTACTTATTATGGAGCTTTAACTAATGATTTTGTTCCTTTGGGAAGTAGTAAAATGACTAAATTTCCTAATGGTATTGCTCATTTTCTTGAACATAAAATGTTTGAAAGTGAAGATGTTAGCCCTTTTGATTTTTATGCTAAGTCAGGTAGTTATGTTAATGCTTTTACTAGTTATAAAGCGACATGTTATGTAGTTACTGGTAATAAGAAAATGAAAGATAATTTAGAGTTTCTTTTAACTTTTGTTAATACTCCTTATTTTACAGATGATAATGTCTTAAAAGAACAAGGTATTATTATTGAAGAAGCGGCTATGAATGATGATAATCCTGATTACTTGATATATAGAACTCTTAGTCGTAATTTATATAAAGAACTTCCTTATAATACACCTATATTAGGTGATGCTAGTAGTATTAAGAAAATTACTAAAGATGATTTGTATCAGTGTTATAATACCTTTTATAGACCTAATAATATGTTTTTAGTTGTTGGAGGAGCAGTAGATCCTTATGAAGTTAGTAAAATAGTTAATAATACTTTAGATAAGTTTTCTTTTGATAATAAAAAGAATATTAAGAGAAAAGAATATAAAGAGCCTTTAAAAGTAGTTAAAAGTTATGAATTATTAGATATAGATGTAAAGGTTAGTAAACTTGCTTTAGGTTATAAAATGGCTAGAAATAGATTTTCTATTAAAAGTAATGTACTTTTAGATTTATATCTTAATATGATTGCATCACTATGTTTTGGTTCTAGCTCTTTATTTAAAGAAATGATAAGGGAAAAGAAATTAGTTAGTAGAAGTGGTTATTACTTTCAAAATTTAGGTAATATTATTACTTTTAATGTAGAAGTAGATTCTTTTAATAATAAAGCTTATTTGGAAGAGTTGCATAAATATTTAAAGTCCTTAGATATTTTAGAAGAAGATTTAGAAAGAATGAAGAAAGTATGGATTTCTAGTGAGGTTATTAAAACTGATTATGCTGATAGTTTAGTTGATACAGTTGTTGATGATTTAATTAATTATCATGAAGTAGTTACTAATAATGTAGAACTTATTAAGAGTATGAATATTGCTACGATGAGAGATGTTTTAAAAACATTGGATTTCACTAATGAAATGATTGTCGAAGTAAAGTGCGAAAAATAGTTTACAAAATGATATAACTATGTTATAATTTAAAACGTCAAAAAAATGTTCCGCTGATCACTTGGGTTATGAGCATTGGTTAATAAGTAAAGGAGGATCTAATATGAATGTAATTGACAAAATTAATGAAAAACAAATTAATAAGAACATTCCTGAATTTAGAGTTGGTGATACTGTTCGTGTTGACGTTAAAATTATAGAAGGTAAACGCGAAAGAATTCAAGCTTTTGAAGGTGTTGTAATCGCTCGTCGTGGCGGTAGTGTAAGTGAAACATTTACTGTTCGTAAGATGAGTAGTGGTATTGGAGTTGAAAGAACATTCCCAATTCATTCACCTAAGATTGCTAAAATTACAGTATTAAGACATGGTAAAGTTAGACGTGCTAAATTAAGAAATGTTTTAAGAAATAGTAAAGGTCAATACCGTATTAAGGAAAGAGGACAACAATAGTTGTTCTTTTTTTCTTTCAATGTTAAAACTTTAGAGGTATAATATAGTAGTAATGTATAGAAAGGATTAAATATGAAAGAGAAAATAAAACCGTTATTACCATATATAATTATTATAGCAGTTGTTTTATTTATTAAAGCTTTTATAGTTACTCCTATTAAAGTAAATGGAGAATCTATGTATCCAACTTTAGAAGAGGGAGATATTATGATTTTAAATAAAACAGCTTACTACTTTAATAAGCCTAAAAGATTTGATATTGTAGTTGTAGATATGCCAGATGAATATTTAATTAAAAGAGTTATAGGTCTTCCTGGTGAACAGATAGAATATAAAGATAATACTTTATATGTAGATGGTAAAAAAGTTAAAGAGAATTTTGAGCATGGTAAGACAGATGACTTTAATATAAAAGAATTAGGTAGTGATACTGTTCCAGAAGGTTATTATTTAGTTATGGGAGATAATAGAGGAAATTCTCTTGATAGTAGAGAATTAGGCTTTATGAAGGAAGAACAGTTGTTAGGTAGAACTAATTTAATAATTTTGCCATTTGATAGAATAGGCAATGCTAATTAATTATGAATTATAAGTTAATGAAAGCTAATATAGATGATGTATCTATACTAATAGATTATAAATTAAAAAATATTTTTGATTATGCAGAAAATTTATCATTAGAAGAAATTAAACAAATAAATAATTATGTTAAAAGTAATGTTCCTAAAGAAATAGATGATTATAGAGTTATATGTATAAATGATAAAAAGATAGGGTGTTTGTTAGTTGTAAATAAAGATGATGGAGTTCTTTTAGATGAGATATACTTAGAAGAAAAATATAGAAATAAAGGAATAGGTACTTCTATAATAAAAAAAATACTAAGTAGTTATAATATAGTCTATTTATGGGTATATAAATTAAATACAAGAGCCATATCTTTATATAAAAAATTAGGCTTTAAAATTATTGATGAAACAGAAACTAGATATTATATGAAGTATTAAAATATCTAGTTTTTCTTTGCGAAACATTATATCTAAAACACTTCAAAAGATGTTGATGGCTATGTATTTAAATGATAAGATGAATTAAGAAAACTTAATTCATCTTAGGTAGGACTAAATAAATTTATAACTCTCCATTTAGTAATTTATTATCTAAGTCATCTAATATATCAATTATATTAGATGCAAATTCT
>CALVQY010000053.1 GCA_944358355.1 uncultured Bacilli bacterium
CATAGTACTGTTTATTTCATCTTAGCAATCCTATTAATACTTGCTATTAAAGAAATAAATAAAGATAAAAGAAAAGTAGTAATATTTACATTTATTATATCTTTTATCTATGCTTGTACTGATGAAATACATCAATTATTTATATCTGGTAGAACAGGACACTTTACAGATGTTCTAATAGATATGATAGGAGTAATACTTGCTTGTTTAATATATATTTTTATTACTCATAAGAAAAGAGAGATGAATTATGAAAAAAATAAGTAAATTAAATATACTTAGTATTATAGATATCATTACCTTTATAATAATGTTATATCTATTATTAAATATAAATATCTTACCAACTAAATATTTAATCTTAATAATAGTTATAATCTCTATAATAAATATATTAAGTATAATTTTTATTAATATAAAAAAGAAACTCTTTAAGATTATAGGAATTATCTTAATAATTATTGCAATTATTATAAATATAATAGGTACTTACTATTTATATTATGCTAATAACTTCTTAGATAAATCTTTTAGTAATAATGAAAAAACTGTAACTACATATTACATAGTTACTAATAAAAGTAATAACTATACTAAAAAAGATATTAAAGGAGATATCTATTACTATGATAATAATAGTATTGATAAAGCTTTAACTAAAATAAAAAAAGAATTTGATGTTAATACTAAAACTTACGATGATGCTCCTAAAATGATAGGGGATATTGTTAATAATGAAATAGATTTTATCTTAATAGATAAAAATAGTTATAATATATTATTAACTTTAGATAATACTATTAATTCTAATAACTTTAAAATTATTTATGAACTAGATATTACTTCAACTAATGAAACTAGTGAAAAGACAAAAGATGCCTTTAATATCTATATAGGTGGTAAAGACTTTGCAGGTCTTATAGATTATAATGCTATTGTTACAGTTAATATGAAAACACATGAAATACTAATGACTAGTATTCCTCGTGATTATTATATGGAAATAGCAGGTACAGATGGTAAAAAAGATTCTCTTTCTCATATGTATGCCTTTGGAGAAGATGCTAATGAACTATCTTTAGAAAAGTTTTTTGATATCAATATAGATTATAATATAAAAGTAACTACTGAAAGTCTTGTAGAATTAGTAGATACTATAGGTGGAATTACTTATTGTTCTGATCAAGCTTATACTACTACTCATGCTCTTATATTAAATTCATATGATGATAGTGGTAAAGAAAAATTATATGTAAAAAAAGGATGTCAACATCTAAATGGTATAGAGACACTTACTGTTGCAAGAGAAAGAAATGCTTTTGTAGGAAGAGATAGAGTAAGGCAAAAGAACTGTCAAAAAATTATACTTGCTATCTTTGATAAATTAAAGAGTACTGATTCATTTACAAACTATAAAGAAATATTAGATTCTTTAAGCAATTTATATACAACAACAATACCTAAAGATGTAGTTACCTCTATCGCTAAAGATACAATTGATGGGGCTGAATGGAAGTTTACTACTCAATCAGTAGATGGTACAGATAGTAATAATGTTTTTATTGCAATATTAAATGATTATGACTTTGCAATGATACCTGATATGAATAGTGTAAATCAAGCGAAAACTAAGATAAATGAAGTATTAAATAATAAGTAAGTTAATATTTTTATAAAACACCCTTGTTTATGTGTTATACTATATAAAAAGGGGCAATGCTATGTTTTATATAATATTAGGAATAATCTTAGCAGTAATAGTTTTATTTATTTACTGTGCTTTAAAGCTAGCTAGTAAATGTGATGATGAAAATAAAGAAAATAAGTGAGGTATTAATATGATTAGTAAAAATGATTTAGAATATATAAGGGCTGACTTTAGTGATATAGATAAAGAGTATAAAAAAATAGAAAAAGAAATATGGGGATTAGAAGAACTTCCAATAGTAAAAAAATATCTTGATTTACAAAAAAAGAAAACTGAACTTGAAATTAGAAGAAAAAATCTACATGGATTAATAGAATATGGTGAGTATGAAAACTGTAATCATTTATGGTGTATTTCTATGGATGAATATGAAGAGTATGACTGTTTTTGTGTTAAATGTGGTTTGAATTATAAGTCATTGAGATTAACTAATAGAGGAAAAGAAGATAGCCTTTCTTTTGATGAGAGAGTTATGGCATCAGTTTTAAAAGAACAGAGTCTTGTAAATGATGCTGATATAAATATAGTTTGTGATAGAGAACTTGCTATGGCTCTTTATAAAAAGATTAGAGAATATCATCCTGATATTGATGATAAAACAGTTATTAAGTATTTTGAGATAGCTTTAGATGATATTAGAAATATAAAAGTAAGTGCTGAAAGAAAGAAGAGTAGAGCGAAAAGATTAGGCTTAAGTAAAGATTTTAATAGATGGAACTAGATAAGTATAAAGAGGATGCTAACGATGAAAGTAATCTTAATGAATCAAAATAAAAAATATTGTTAGCAGAAATGGATGAGAGTAAATGGTTTAAAGGTAGAGGTATTCCAACCCAGATTAGAGCCTATAAATTATAATAAAACAATGATATAATAGACATTGTTGGAGGGAGTGTACTATGGCAAATAATGATTTTTTAGAAGAGATAAAAAAAGAATATGAAAGATTAAATAAGGAAAAAAACAATATCGCTAATGAAATAAGAAAGTTACAAGAAAATGAATTTGTAAAACAATATTTAGAATTACAAGATAAAATGATAAGTCTTGATTTAAGACAAAAAGAACTATCTGGAACAGTAAAAAAGAAACAAGATTATGAAACTTGTGATCATATATGGGTTGTTACTAGTAGAAGTTATGATAGCTATGAAGGACGTAAATATCTTTATCATGGTTGTATTAAATGTGGCTTAGATCAAAGAGTATTAGAAATAGCTGAAGAAAGTGGTACTAAGTTCTTTTCAGATGATGATAAGCTAATGTATGATGTTTTTAAAAGTCAAAACTATAAAAAAGGTAAAAGTACAGATATAATTTGCGATTTAGAATTAGCAACTGCTATATATAATAAAATACTTGAATATTATCCTAATATAGATGATGATACTGCTATTAAATACCTTGGAATAGCTCTTGATAATATTAGAAATATAGAAGTATCAGAAGAAAGAAAGATGGGTAGAGCGAAAAGATTAGGTTTAAGTAAAAATTTTAATCGTTGGAGTAGTTCGAATGTTTAATAAATAAGGGGGATAGGTATGAATAATATTTATAACTTTAGTAAATATAAAAAAACTCCTAAAAATAATGTTACTAATCTATTATTAACAGATAAAATGAAATACTTTGAACTAGATGATAAAGACAAATACGATTATGAGACTGTAAAGACTATCTTTGATAGTTTTCCTTTTGATTATAATTATTTAAGAGGAGTATATCTTGATATTTGTAATAATGTAAAAGAAGACTGGACTTTTGAATTCCTCTTAAGATTTTATGATTTATCTAAAAGTTTTGTAGATGTTAAATTAAATGATTATATCAAAGATGTAAATACTAGAGATACGGCCTCTAAAAAAGCTGAAGTAAATATTCTTGAATTTGAAATAGAATTGAGAAAAAGAGAATACTTAAATGCCTTAGAGGAAATAGTTAATGATAATAATGGAGAATTTGGTCTTGGCTTTATTATCTTAAAAAATAATTTTTCCTATAGTGAGGTTATATTAAATTATCTTGCTAAAGCTCTTTTAAGTAAATTATTTTTAGATTTAGATATCGAAACATATTTACATACAAATTATGAAAGTTATGATGAGATAAAAGGTAAAGAAAAAAGTATTATTATGAATATCATAATATCTAAAGATGCAACTCTTGCTAATTATATTATGAATCATATAGGTCTTTTAAACGAACTTTTATATGTTTTTGACTATATTAAAGATTCTTGGGATAATTATATAAACAAAAATATGAGAGAAGTCTATAAATATTTAACTGAAACTTTAGATAACTATATTAATAGTCATAAAGAAAATTATCCTAATAACGATGATTATTATGAATTTGTTGAAACTACTAATTATACATTTTATTTTGTATCCAATGAATATGGTATATTAGATGAACTTTATAAATATAAAAATGGTCCTGGAACGATAATGTTAGACTTTTTAAAACTAGAATTTGCTGATGATGAAGAAACTGTAAAAACAGAGGAATATAAATACTTTAAACAATTAATGGCAGTTAAATTAAATAAAGTTACTGATATCGGGAAAAGAAAGAGACTTAACTTACAAAATAAAAAGAAAGATTAATGGAGGAAGTTATGCAAAGATTTAAAGCTACGAAAATGGCTAGTTTTTTAGGTATATTTTTTAATTTATTTTTATTTGTAATTAAATTTATCGCTTCTGTTATTACTTCTAGTCAAGCAATGATGGCTGATGCTATTAATAGTTTAGGAGATATATTTTCATCACTTATGACTTTAATAGGCAACAAGATAGCAAGTAAACCGAGAGATGATGATCATAATTTAGGTCATGGTAAAGCAGAGTATATTTATTCACTATTAATAAGTATTGTTATTATTATTGTAGCAGTCACTTTATTTAAAGATTCATTAGAATCAATATTAATTAAAAGTAATTATACTTTCTCGTATATATTAATAGTAGTTTGTATCATTACCATAGTAGTTAAATTATCACTATATTTCTATACTAATAAACTATCTAAGAGTCTAAACAGTTTACTATTAAAAGCTAACTCTAAAGACCATTTATATGATGCTATAATTACTACTATTAACTTACTATCAATCATTTTAACTAGCTTTGGAATTTATTTTGTTGATGGATTAGTAGGAGTTTTAATAGCATTGTGGATATTATATAGTGGTCTTAAGATATTTAAAGAAAGTTATGATGTCTTAATGGATAAAGCAATAGACGATGATACTAAAGATAAAGTTTTAGAAGTAGTAAAGAAATATAAAGAAGTAAAGAAAATAGATCATTTTAACGCTACACCAGTAGGCTATAAATATCAAATATCTTTTACTATCTTTGTAGATGGTAATATGCCGACATATGCTTCTCATGATATTGCTAATAAAATAGAGCGAGAACTTGAAAAGTTTCCGGAAATATATATAACGGTAATACATGTTAACCCTATTTAAAAATTATTATTTATACTATATAATATCTTTCGAAAGGTTAAAATGGTGAATTAAATGGAACATGAAGATTATAAAAATATATATGCAAAAACAGTCTTAAATGAAGTAAAGATGGCTGTTAATTGTAATAATATGAAATTAAGTGGTAAAAAAGAGAGTGAAACAGACACTAAATTAAAAGCAGTTATAGATGATTTGTTTTTTAATGAAGTTTATCTTTCTAATTCTTTAGGAGCTGCTGTTGATAATGAAGAATCAGAAAGAATAATTTCTACTTTAACAGTATATTATGCCGCTTTATATAACGATAACTTAGAATTGTTAAATGAAATTTTAGATAATAGAATTTATCTTGGTAATAATAGAAATAATTTAAATATAGCAGTTCTTGATAAAAGAATTACTTCTAAATTTGCTAAAGAAGAATATCTAAAGATGCTAGAAAAAGAAAAAGATACTATTAGAGATTTCTATAAAGGCCTTTCTAAAAATAAAAGATATGATGATATGTTTTATATAGATAAATTTTCTAGTATATTAAATAAAGTTATGAAAGAACTATTAGATGAATCTAAAGAAAGCATTAACCCTTTCGAATATTTAGGAGCATTTAGTATAATTAAATCCCTAGACTATTTAGAAGAAGAGGCAATAATCAATTCTAGCTTAAAACAAAAGGAATATATATTAACTAGTGTTGGTAATTATTTTCCAAAACTTGATCCCTATGATAGAAAACGTGTTAATGATTTAATTAAAAATACTAGTATTGAGTTTAATTTAGATACAATTATTATGTTTTTATCTAAATTTAGTGATGAAGATATTGTTAAAATTGATAAGTTATTTAAAGAAAATAAATCTTTAGAAGATGCTTTTATCTTAAGACAATTAAGTAACCTTCCTTTAAATAATGAAATTTTAAAATTACAAACATTAATTTCTGATAACAGCAATAGTAAAACTAAAAGAAAACACTTTCCTTTCTTCAGAAAACAATAATTAATATTTAAGAATCAAGAAAAATATGTTATAATCTACAGGTAGAAAGAAGGAGTAATATGGAAAAAATATATGTTTTTGGACATCGTAAACCTGATACAGACTCAGTTAGTGCAGCGATAAGTTATGCTTATTTAAAAAAACAATTAGGTTTTAATGTAGAACCTCGTGTATTAAGTGCTATTAATAAAGAGACTAAATATGCTTTAAATTATTTTAATGTAAAAGAGCCAATGTACTTAAATGATGTTAAGTTACAACTTAAAGATATTAATTATCATAAAGGATACTTTCTAAACGAAAAGAAATCTATTTTTGATAGTTATATCTATATGCTTAATGAAGGTTTAACTGGTGTACCTATTGTTGATGATAAAAATAAATTTATGGGAATAGTTACTATTA
This sequence comes from uncultured Bacilli bacterium, assembly GCA_944358355.1. Lineage (GTDB taxonomy): Bacteria > Bacillota_I > Bacilli_A > RF39 > UBA660 > Onthousia. The sequence goes on from CALVQY010000053.1 coordinate 6,594, forward strand.
AAGACTTAGCTCATGCTTTTATTGATACTAAAGTTGAGAATCTTGAAACTAGCTATGATAACTTACTTAATGTTTTAAATGCTGAAGAAGTAAATAGAGTTGATAATGAGATTATTGGTAATATCTTAGCAGCTTCATATCGTAGTACTACTTTTATAAATACAGTAAACCTAACTAGTAATGATATTCTAATAGTAGGAGATAGACATAGTGTTATTGAATACGCTGTTAAATCTAAAGTTAAAATGATAATACTATCAGGATTTAGTGAAATAAAAGATGAACATATTAAACTTGCTAAAGAAAATGGTGTTAATATCATTAGAAGTAGTTATGATACTTATCATATCGCTAAATTAATTAGTTTATCTAATTATATTAGAACTATGAGAAGAACTACTAAAGATGCTGTTTACTTTGATGAAAACAGTTATGTAGATGATATATTAGATGTTAATAAGAAACTAAGACATACAAATTATCCTGTAATTAATGGTAGAACTGGTAAATGCTTAGGTCTTTTAAGAATAACAGATTTAGACTCTAAAAATCCTAAGAAAGTAATACTAGTTGACCATAACGAAGAAAAACAAAGTGCTGAAGGTTTAAATGAAGCGGAGATTATAGAGATAGTAGATCATCATAATTTAAGTAGCTTATCAACACCTAGTCCAATTAACTTTAGAAATATGGCAGTAGGTTCAAGTAATACAATTATCTATTCTTTATATAAAGAAAGAAATGTTGAAATACCTAAAGAAATAGCTGGTATGATGTTATCAGGGATTCTATCAGATACCTTAATATTAAAATCACCTACAACAACAGAATTAGATAGAAAAGCAGTTAAAGAATTATCTAGTATTGCCGAAGTTGATTATGAAGAGTATGGTCTTAATCTAATTAAAGCAGGTACTTCACTTGATGGTATGACTCATGAAGATGTTCTATATAATGACTTTAAACTATATACAGTAGATGATAAGACTTTAGGTATAGGACAATTCTTTACAACTAACTTTGATGATATTAAGAAAGACTTAGATTCATATCTTGACACATTAGATAGGGAAGCAGAAGGTAATAATTATTCATTAATCGCTCTATATATAACAGATATCATTAAGAATGGATCTTATGTTCTGTTTAATAGAAAAGCTAAAGATATAATGGATAATGCCTATGATAAAGAAATGAGTGAAGGTGAATATTTACAAGACTGTGTTTCTCGTAAAAAGAATGTTGTACCAGTAATTATGGCAAGTTTTGAGAAATAGTATAGGTTATTCTATACTTTTTTATATATAAGGAAATTGCGTTTTTAATGAGTAAAATCGAAAATATGTATTGACAAACGTATCTTCTAGATAGTACACTT
>CALVQY010000054.1 GCA_944358355.1 uncultured Bacilli bacterium
GTATAAGTTCTTATAAAAGTATAATTGTTATCCTTACAAAAGTTTTGTTTAAACTTCATATTATCGTTTCCAATATAAATATCTTTATTGCCATCTAATGTATTACATTTGATTAAAGTTATATCTCCCTTATAAATTTGAGTACCACCATCCTTTAAAGTATCTTCTAGTTTTAACGTGTCTATTATTTCATTTATAGCATTGCTATTATCTTCAATATAACTTTTTAATTCAGCTTTTCTATCTTTCATTTCAATAGTTATATTTTCAATGCAATAAGTATAAATGTTTCTACCATCTTTTGATAAAAGCAATTTAGGTTTATTACATTCATCTTGATTTTCATATTCAATATTAAAATTATTTTTTGAACTACAACCTGTTACTATAGCTATTATTAAAAGTCCAACTATTACCCTTTTCATTATTACCCTCCGATATTACAAATTAATTATTATTTAGATAATTATATCATTAAATCCAAAATAAAAATAGTAGATTACAAACCTACTACTTACTTTTTAGTATAGTAATTTATTTATCTGTTCTTACTGACCTTTTATAAGGCTTTTTTTCATCAGTAAGTCCAGTTAAATAATCAATGCTAGTATTAAAATATATTGCTAACTTAATTAAAGAGTCAACTGGTATATTTAGATCTCCTGTTTCATATCTTGAATAAGTTGTTTGCGAACAATTCAATATTTTAGCAATTTCATTTTGACTTAAATCTTTATCTTCTCTTAAGTTTCTAATTCTTTCCATATTAACATCCACTTTCTCTAAAGTAATTTTAGATTAAGCGAGTTATATAAGTTAAAATCTATGCGATATTCGCATAGATTAATCAATTCTTTTTATTAGTTATTCCTACAATATAATCAATACTAACTTTATAAAACTTTGCTAACTTTTTTAATATATCTATAGGTACATTTAAGTCGCCAGTTTCGTATCTTGAGTATGTAGTTTGAGAACAACCTAACATATCAGCTATTTCTTGTTGTGTTAAATCTTTATCTTCTCTCAAATCTCTTAATCGCTCCATATCTACCACCAAGAACATTTTATATTATGCGTTTGTCGCATATTGACTTTTATGCAATATTCGCATAAAATTAATAACGTAGAGGGTGTAGAAAATGGAAAATGTTGGATTTACTAGAAAAATTGATAATTTAGGAAGAATTGTTATTCCTAGAGAGTATAGAAAAATATTAAATATAAAAGATTATGATTTAATTAATATTACCTTAAATAACAATAAGTTAGTTTTAAAAAAGCAAAATAACAGTATAGACTATGAAGAAATACTCTATAACGTATTAAAATCAAAAAAAGATTACAATTATCTAGTAACAAAAGAAGATGTGCGAAAGTTAGAATTATTAATTGATGATTTTATACAAGATATGAAAAATAAATCTAATTAATTTTTTAGGAGGAACAACAAATGATAAGAGATGATATAAACCAAGTAACTAATGAAGAATTTGATAAATTAGTCGAAACCTTTGATAATACTTTTGCTAAACACTTTAAAGATAATAATATTTTAGAAGAATATGTTAGTTATTATATTGCAGAAAGAATAAAACACAATTTCCTTTTTAGAGAGCAAATGGATGATATTGTTTTCTCTGCTTTAAATGATTTATCACAATTTTATGTAGCCGACTGTGATTACGATAAAATAAAGCAATTATTAGAAACTAAATATAAACTAAAAATAACAAATGAAAACCCTCTTGAAATAATTTCAATATAAAAACACCACAAGTTCATAGCTTATGGTGTTTATTTTTAATATTACAAATGACACTATGACAGCACATTTTGGGAGGGTATCTCCTATTTTTTTCTGTCACTCCTGTCATTTTTACCTATATTATTTTTCTTCACTAATTTTATTGTTTCTTTATATGCCTTTTCTACTACTGTAAATAATATAACTTCTACAAAAACTGTAATAGCATAAGAAATACCAATTAGATAAAAGTTATTTCTAATATCACTAGATGTATTATATGCAAACATAATTCCCAAGTAAAATAACATATAAATAATAATTAAAGTTACTGATACATTATCTAAATCACTAAATATCTGTTTTGATTTTTTTATATCTGCATTTATACCACCCTTTGTCCAAGTAGCAAAGAAATAAGTAATTCCTAACATATTAATTGTTAATGCAAACCAAAATAGACCTATCATTGTGTTCTGTGTTTTTCCAGTTGCTACAAAACTACCTATGACTGATATTAATAATAAAATATTACCTATAATTTGAACGACATTAAAGTATTTAATCTTTTCTTTCATTATCGATCCTCTCCTTTGTTTTTGCACTATGTAATAATTTAACAATTTCATTAGCTGAATTAATTTGATATTCAGTATCTTCTATTGTTTGTTGTATCATTTCTTTTTCTTCATCCATCAAAGTATTATCTTCTAATCTGCTTTTTAAAGACTTTACTAAAGCTTCCCAGTTTTCAATACTACCTAATGTATTAACTAATGCTTCTTCTAATTCTTCTCCTTTTAAGTTAGAATAATATTTTTTTAAAAATGGATTTAAAGGACTAACTTGAAAACCAAGTCCTGCTGCATACATTAAATCATTATAATTAATTCCTATATATTTACTGATTTTTCTTAAAGTTTTAGGGTTAGGAATTTCTCTTTCTCCAGACTCAATTCTAGCAAGTTCTGTATCACTAATATTAGCCATCCTTGATAGTTCTCTTTTAGACAAACCTTTTTCTTCTCTCGCTCTTGCTATCATTTGCCCTACTGTTTCCTGCATAGTAAAACTCCTTTCTTGTGTATAAATATAACATATTTTAATCATTATTTCAACCTTTTTGTTTAAAAACAGATTATTTTGCAACTTTTAGGTTGACAATAATATATTTATAGTGTATATTCAACTTATAAGTTGCATTTTAAAACATTTTACAACTTATTAATTGCTCTTTGACAATTACATAGAGTTGGAAATCGCCGATATGCCGACTCGTTAAATAAGTACAAGGCTTAACCCTATTGGTACGGGAGTTGTGGATAATCTAAAATCCTCCTTAGATATATGGCTAATAACTATATATACATCCTAAAAGGGAGTTGTTGGTAATACTAAAACCATCACTATAAAACAGAAAGAGAGGCGAATTAATGACTGCAAAAGAAACATTAACTTTAATATCAAAACAATGGTGTGATTTAGAAGATTTACGAAAACTTACAGGACTAGGTAAAAATAATGCTATTAAATTAAAAAAAGAGATTAAAACCTTACTAGAAGATAAAGGTTATCAATTACCTAGTAAACTACTTCCAATGAACGAAGTTGTAAGTTATTTAAAAATCAATATTGCATATCTTCAAAAAATGGCTAAAGAGGTTGTTAACTGATGAGAGGTGTAAGAAATGAAAACTATAAGTGAGATGAGAAAAAGTTTCACAAAAAAAGACTTCATCGTTGATAACTTAATAAAGTCCAAAGGGTTATATTGTCTTGTTGCAAGACCTAAAGTTGGTAAGTCACTATTAGCACTACAACTTGCCAACTCTATTGCAACAGGACAACCATTTCTAGGATTTAGAACTACTCCATCTCCTGTCTTATATATTAGCACAGAAATGGATTACACGCAAATTATGAGTCGAATTGATAAAATGCAACTACAATTTGATGATAGTAATTTTGCTTTAATAGAACAAAGTCCTAACGAAAGAAAACTAAACCTTATGGACTTACAATTAGATTTTCAAACTTTTGCTACTGACTACAATGGTAGATTTGTAATCATTGATATGTTTAGTGGTATTGATATGAATAATGGCTATGACTTAAATAATTATCAAGATATGGGACAATATGTAATTCCAAAGTTTAGAGAGATTTGTAAAAAATATAATTTTACTATCTTGCTTATTCATCACTTAAATAAAAACAATACTTCTCTTGGTAGTACTGCTATTGATGGCTCTGTTGATGGGAAGATAACCTTAAAGCAAGATATTAATATTAAAAATAAAATTATATTCGCTTATGAAAGTAGAGATTATGAGGGATTAGATCTAGTTCTAAAAAGAAATGATAATCTAATATTTGAGTTATCAGAAGTTGAAAGTGAGGACTTAAATTACAATATATTAACCTTTCTAAATTATGCAATAAAACAAAAAAAATTTACCTTTACTGCTTCGGACATAACAAGTAAGTTGAACTTACCTATTACCCCATCTGTATTTGGTAAATTATTAAATAATAATATTGATAATTTAGAAAAAGAAGGACTTTATATAGAGCAAAAAAGAACTTCTAATGAAAGAACATATACTGCAATATATAAAGAACCTACTTATGAAAACGAATAGTTTTCATAAAGTTTTTGTAACTTTTTTCTAAAAAGTTAGTAAAAAATGAACGAGGTACGTTTTGTTGAAACGTGAGTTTCAATGAAAGTAGCGATAGTGAATATTTTTACATTTTTTAAAGTTACTTTAAAAAATTATTTAAAGAATAAGTATCTTGTAGATAGTTATTCTTTAATCTTGTTTGTAGCGAATACCTTTACATAAGTTTAGGTATTCTGCGAAGAACAAGACATGGGGTTTTTAGGGAACTCCCTAAACTCACGAGTGGGCTATGCCCTAGTGAGATAGGTCATAAATGACCTTTTAAGAGAAAGGAGGAACATTTATTGTATGATGGAAAACAAGTAGTACGAGTAGAAACAAAGTTCAAACAAAAAGATTTATATAACATTGGTATTGAAATGAAAGATAGAAAAGGTACAGGTAATTATGATATTGAAAGGCGTGAGTTCAATGTAGAATATATATCTATGAGCGAAAGAAACCTGTATCAAGAAGTAAAACAAACCTTAAAGAAAAGAAATATAGAATATCTAAATAAAGCTTCCACTAACCTATTAAATGGAATTACCTTTACAAGTGGAACAGAGTTTTTTGAAGCTCTAGGTATGAAGTTTATAGATAGTGGTAGAACTTATAAAACAGGAAATAAAAAAGGACAAAGTGTAAAAGTTCCTTATATAAAATCTAAAGAAGATATACCACAAACTGTTAGTTATTTCTTTGACTCTTGTATGGAGTTTCTTAAAGATTATGTTGGAGAAGAAAATATTATATTAGCTCAAATACATTATGATGAAGATACTCCTCACCTACAAGCATATTTTCTACCAATTGTAAACGAAGTAAAAAGAAAATGTTACGTCAAAGATAAAAATGGAAACGTCATTAAAGAAGAAGTTAAAAATAAAAATGGTAATACTACACTAGTTCCTAAAATATTAAGAGATGAAAAAGGTAAAATCGTTTATGAGAAAGTTAAAGGTAACTTTTTAAATAACGACCAGTTTTGGAAACAACGAGGAGCTCAAAACTCTTATGCTAAATTACAAAACTCTTTTCATAAGTTTATTACAGAACGAGGTTTTAATTTAGATAGAGGTAATATTGGAGCTAATGTAGAACACAAGACTAAATTAGAGTTCCAAATAGAGGAAAATAAGGCTGAATTAGAGCTTTTAAATCAAGAAAAGGAAAATACCTTAAAAGTGATAGAAAACTCTAAAAATGCCCTTATAGAGTCCAATAAAGCCATTAATAAAGATATATTAAATCCTAAAAAAACTATTGTTGGTTATAACTCTAATGACGTTCAAAAAATCGTAGAATATTCTAAAGGTTTAGAGCAAGTTAATATCTTTCAGCAAAGTGAAATTAAGAATAAAGATTTAACTATAATGAAATTATCTAAAGAAAATACCAGTTTTAAAAACAATGAAGAAATTATTAAGCGAGATAAAATTATTACCGAGCAAAAGGCTACTATTAAAGAACAAAGTAAAGAGATTAATAAATTAAAAGGTATTGTTAATATTTTAAATAATAGTATTGATAATCTAAAAGAAAAACTTGAAGTTGAAGTTAATAAATGGAAAAAACTATTTAAAAAAATGTGTAAAGCTATTGATAAGCTACTAGATAGAGAGCCTAAAGATTATGTTGAAGATTATGAAAATCTAGCTGATGCTATTAATTATGATTACTATGATTATGACAATAGAAAAGAGAAAGACAAAGACAAAGATGATTATGAAATTGGTTTATAGAAATATTAAAATAAAAAGATTTTAAGAAAGGACGTGATTATTATAGCTGTATTACAAGTAAAACCTAAAGACCAAACTAAAGATGGTAGAAAATGGATTTTTCAAGTTTATTATAAAGGATTAGATGGGTTAAATAAAAAATATCGTTCCAAAAAATATATGACAAAGAAAGAGGCACAAGAAGCTGAAAGACAATTTCTCTTATCACTAGATCAGAATATAAATCATAAAGATATGACTTTTAAAGATTTATATTTATCTTTTTATGATTATCAAAGTGATAAAGTTAGAGAAAGTACAATAAAAACTTATAGAGATAGAGTTAAGTATTTACAGTATTTCGATAATATAAAATTAAAAGATTTTAATATTAATCATTTTGAATTATGGAAGAAAGAAATTAATAAATTACCTCTAGCTACTTCTTATAAAAATGATTTATTTAAGTTTATAAAAGCAATATTAAATTATGGTAGTAAATGGTATGATTTTAATTTTACTCCAGTATATAATAAAATGACTAACTTTACTAATCCTAATGAATTGAAGAAAGAAATGCTATTTTTTACTATTGATGAGTTTAATCAATTTATATCAGTTGAAGATGATATAATGTTTAGACCTTTGTTTGAAACTCTTTATTATATGGGACTTCGTAAAGGAGAATTAAGAGGTTTACAATGGAAAGATATAGATTTTAAAAATAAGATAATGAGAATATATAAACAAATACCATCAATTTATAGTATGGATAACTACAAATTAAGTCCATTAAAAACACAAAATAGTAATCGTGACTTACCTATCAATGATTTACTACTAGCTGATTTAAAAAGGTTATACAATTATAAAAAAGAGTTTAAAAACTTTTCTCAAGAGTGGTTTGTTTTTGGTAATGACTTACCTCTTACAAAAGACTCTATTAGAAGTAGAAAAAATAGAAATTGTAAATTAGCACAGGTAAAGCAAATAAGAATACACGACTTTAGACACTCCTGTGCTTCTTTCTTAATAAATTATGGTGCTAGTATTACTCTAGTTGCCAAGTATTTAGGTCATACTAAAATTGATGAAACACTAAATACCTACTCTCATATGTATCAAAATAAACTTGAAGATATAGTTAAGCTCATAAATAAAAACAATAGTATTTTACTAGCTGAAAGAGAAAGAGAAAAAGAAAAAAATACTATTGATAATGATAGTATAACTAATGATAAAGATGATATAGAAATATGTCTATAAACGTAAAATAATGGTAAGTTTAATCGCTTACCATTATTTTTTTATGTATTTTAGCACCTAAATAGCACCTAAAATATTTTTAAAGGCTTAAAATCCTTATAAAATAAACAAAAGCGGAGCCTTTCGGCTCCTTCAGGGGGTTCGGTTGAATATAAATCCACACTTAGATAGTGGACTATATCACCATGATAAGCAAAATACTTATCATGTACATTAATCATATCTAAAAATTTCCAACTTGTCAATTTGATTTTGAAAATTTATCCAAAAATTTACACATTTACATTTAACTATGTATAATTGTATTTATTAATCTAAGTTTATTAGCATCAGTTTCTTTATCTAGTAAATATTCTAGGGAATCTTCTCTAGCTTGTAACAATATTTTGTAATCTGCTTTTAAATCTGCTATCTTGAAAGTCATATCACCACTTTGTTT
>CALVQY010000055.1 GCA_944358355.1 uncultured Bacilli bacterium
GGTAGCGACTATCGGAATTTAAGCCTATGGAGAATAAGAAATACCTTATCTATGAAGTAGGAATCCTTGGAGGTAACGACAAGGTAAAAACAAACTTGTTTGTTTTATTTGTTCTAATAATGAATTTACCTATATGATAAGTTCTTTTTCTATGATATTATATTGTCAAAGGAGAAATATCTTATGAAACAAAAACTTGATATTAAATATAATATACCAAATGTTAAAGCTTTTTTAAGTGTATTTAATTTAAATTTAGAAAATTATAGTGATTTATCTATAAGTGATGAAATAAAAATTATTTATAAAGAGAAGGAAGTAGGCAGAGTTTTATTTAATGAAGATAAAATAGAAATAACATCTAAAAGTATCTATGGGGACTTGAACGCTAGTACAGATTATACTAGTGTATTCACTTTAACTGATATTGAATCTTTTGATACGATTGGAGCACTTGGTTTTTTTGCAAGTTTTAGTAATACTTTTAAATTTACTTTAGGAGACAAATTAACAGGAGATTTTAACTTTGCAATAAAATTAGATAATGAATTTGGTAATAGAGCTAATTTACATGCTATATTGAACTATCAAGATGATAATAAAAAATATATTATGAAGTTTCAAGAAGCAGGATTTCCTTTATATTATTTAGAAGAAGGTAAAGATTATCAGGAAAAAATTATTTATAATTTATTTGATTCATATGATTATTCTTATATTCATCACTCTTTAACTAAGAAAATAATAGATAATAATATAGTTAAAAGCTATTATGAAAGTGCCTTTATAGGAAAAGGTTATGATAATAAAGAAAATAATACCGCAGTTAATGTTAAAGAAATTGATAATAAATTAGTAGATAAAAAATATTTAGAATTTTCTAAAAAAGGAGTAGATGATGAAGAAGTTGAAGTAGTAAATAAAGGAGAAGTCTTTGCATCTATTAGTCCTAATACTCAAGTTAAAATTAAGAGCCTTATAGAGGAGTTCCCATTTTTAGAAAAAATCTTTATTTATTCCTTTAATAATTTTAGTAATAAGGAAATACATGCTTTGTTTGGACTTAATAAAGATAAATACACTTTAGATGATTTTTACTTTGATAAAGGGAAGTTTTTAGTTAAAAATATATTTTAAGGAGAAGTATTATGCTAGTAAAAGATTTAAGAAAGACATTAGAAAAATATGATAAAAAAGAAATGACTGATATAGTAGTAGAACTATATAAGAGACTTCCTAAAAAGGTTAAAGAAGATTATGATATTGATAAGTTTATAGAAGATATTAATAATAAAACTAAAAAAGAAGAGAAGAAAGTTAGTTTCGATGATTTATGTAGTGAAATGAGATATTTTCTTGATTGTGCTAAAGCGGGATTTTACTCTTCCCCTAATAAAGTTGTTCCTAAAAAAGAAAGAAGTAATTGGAGATTTAAAGCGAAAAGATACTATAAACAATTAACTAAAACTATTCCTACTACTGATATAGGAGTTAAAAGTACCAAACTATTAATAGAGTTATATGAATTAGTTAGTAGAGGTACTAATACTTTAGTTTTTACTAATTGGGATACTTTTAGAGCTTTAGGAGTAAGTCAAACTGAATACTTTGATATGCTTCTTAAAAGAGTTTTATCTACAGGTGAGTCTATAAATAATATAAAGGTATGCATAGATTTATTAGATAACTGTAAAGATCCTGATATATTAGATGAGTTCTTAATAAATATCTTTATAGATAATTTGAGAACAGAAGATTCTAAGTTAGGGGCAATTAATTTGTTAGATGAGAAAGTTATTAAAGTAAAAGAGAAAATAAAAAGTTTAGGTAAAAAATATAATTATCATGATATGTACTATTTAGAAGAAGAGAATAACCTTTATGTAGAAACTGTTACAAGATTATATTTTTCATCTTTTGAAGTAGATAAAGGTATTAAATATTATCAAAAAAACTATATACATTATAATAGTGAGGTAAAAGAATATAATCTATTAGAGATTTTAAGAGAACTAGAATTATATGAAGACTGGATTACTGAATATGAAAGGGCAAGTAAAAAAATTAAGTTAAGAGAAGAATTAACTAAAGACTATGAGAAAATCAAAGAATTAGTATGATAATAATTTTTAAATCATAAACTTACTACTGGAAAGGTAGTGAGTTTTTTATGTTTACAAGAGGAATAGATAAGAGAATGAAAATTATTCTTTTAATATTTAGTAGTATTTTATTAGTAATAGTCTTAAGAGTATTTTATGTTCAAGTAGTAGATTATAAAAAACTATCAACTCTTGCTAGTGACTTATGGAGTAGGAATCTACCTATTGAAGCATCACGCGGTAGGATACTTGATCGAAATGGAGTAGTTCTTGCTGATAACATCACAACTACATCTTTAGTTTTAATACCTAATCAGATTAAGAATAAAAAAGAAGTTACGACAAAACTAGCAGAGATTTTAGGAGTAAGTTTTGATGAGATGAAAGAACATGTTTATAAAGAAACATCTATTGAAAGGGTTCATCCTGAAGGTAGAAGACTATCTTATGAAGTTGCCGATAAAATAGAAGCCTTAAACTTTGATGGAGTTTATTTAGTTAAAGAATCTAAAAGATATTATCCTTATGAAGAAATGTTATCCCATGTTCTAGGATATGTCGGAATAGATAATCAAGGTTTATCTGGAATAGAGTTACAGTATGATGATTATTTAACGGGTGAGAATGGAGCGATTAAGTATTTTAGTGATGCTAAAGGAAATAAACTAGAACTTACTGATTTATATATTGAGCCCCAAGATGGTATGGATTTACAACTTACTATTGATATTAATATTCAAAAGTCAATTGAGCGTGAACTAGATAATGTTGTAGATATGTTTAATCCAGATATGGCTTTAGCAGTTGTTATGGATCCTAAAACAGGGGAGATACTGGCAATGAGTTCCAGGCCTAATTTTGATCCTAATAATTATCAGGATTATTCTACTGAAGAGTTATCTCGTAACCTTCCTATATGGGCTAGTTATGAACCTGGTTCTACTCAAAAGATAGTTACAACAGCAGCGGCGGTAGAAGAGGGTGTAGTTGACCTTTTTAAAGATGAGTTTACTGATACTGGATCTGTACAAGTAGATACTGCAAGGATTAAATGTTGGAAAGCAGGAGGACATGGTCATCAAACGTTTCTTCAGGTCCTTCAAAATTCGTGTAACCCTGGTTTTGTTAAGATGGGCCAACTGCTCGGAAAAGAAAGGTTATTTCATTATTTAGATTTATTTGGCTTTGGTTCTAAGACGGGAATAGATTTAAATGGTGAAGGTGAAGGAATTATCTTTCCTCTTGAAAATGTCGGAAACATAGAACTTGCAACAACTGCCTTTGGCCAAGGTATTAGTGTTACACCTATTCAACAAATAACAGCGATATCGGCAGTTATTAATGGGGGAGACTTATTGAAACCTTTTGTCTTAAAAAATATCTTAGAGCCAGAGACTGGTAATGTAATGGAACATAATAGTAAAACTAAAGTAAGAAAAGTAATAAGTGAAGAAACTAGTGAGATTATGAGATATGCCTTAGAGACAGTAGTTGCCTTAGGAGGAGGGAAAGCTGCTTATATAGATGGTTATAGAATAGGTGGTAAGACTGGTACTGCCCAAAAGGCCGTTAATGGTAGTTATCTTGCGAATAACTACATAATGTCCTTTGTTGGTATTGTTCCATCAAATGATCCTGAAGCAGTACTTTATATTGCAATAGATAATCCAAAAGATACAGCATTACTTTCAAGTTATACAACAACTCCTATTGCAAGAAGAATCCTTCTAGATATAATTGATGCTTTAGATATAGAAAAGCAAGAAGGTGGAGTAGAAAAAGACTATGAATGGAGTGATAAAGTCTATTATGAGGTAGCAGATGTTGTAGGTAAAACACCTAAAGAAGCTAAAGAATTATTAGAACATTTTACGATAGAATACTCTGGTAGTGGTGATGTGATAATAAGTCAATCTCCAGAAGCGGGAACAAGACTTGAAGATGGAAGCACGGTTAAATTAATGTTAGGTAATTAGTCTAAATTGAAATAATAATCATAAAATTAAATGACAAGAGAAAGTCAAATAAAAAAATATATATAGAATAACAAAAATACTTATGCTATAATACTTGAAGAAGAAAGAGGCGATAAGTCATGTTATTACTTACAAAAGCAGTATTTGCAATTATGATTGGATTTTTATTTAGTGTAGTTTTAGGTCTTATCCTTTTACCTCTTTTAAGAAAGTTAAAGGTAGGGCAAAGAATAAGTAGTTATGTAGGATACTCTCATAGACAGAAAGAAGGTACTCCTACAATGGGAGGTTTAATATTTATTATTCCTACCGTTTTAATTACAATAGGGTTATTAATTACTGATAAAATATCTTATTCTGATAATTTAGCGATAGTGTTAGTTGTCTTTTTAGGTTTTGCTATTATTGGATTTTTAGATGACTTTTTATCACTTAAAAAGCATAATAATGAAGGTCTTACTACTTATCAAAAACTGTTAGGGCAAGTAATTATTTCTACAATATTTTTCTATATCTATATGAAAAATGGTGGACAGACTTCTTTTGTTGTAGGTACTCTTGGTATTGATATAGAACTTACTTGGTTATATGGATTATTTATATTATTTATCTTAATCGGAGCTTCTAATGCTGTTAATTTAACAGATGGTCTTGATGGCCTTGCAGGAAGTTTATCTGCTGTTGCTTTCATTGCCTTTGCTCTTATTTCATTTGTTGTAGGTTTTGAAGATATTGGTATATTTTGTTTAGTGTTAGTAGGTTCTTTGATAGGTTTCTTAGTTTATAATACTCATCCTGCTAAAGTATTTATGGGTGATACTGGTTCTCTTGCTCTTGGTGGTGTTATGGGTGCCGTTGCAATACTAACTCATAGAGAGCTTACTTTACTTGTTGTGGCAGGTGTATTTGTAATAGAAACATTGTCAGTTATTTTACAAGTATTTTGGTTAAGAGTTTTTCATAAAAAATTATTTTTAATGACACCTTTACATCATCATTTTGAAAAGCTTGGTTGGCAAGAGACTGATATTGTTAAATTGTTTGTAGTCTTTGGATTATTACTTGCGATGAGTGGAATTATATTTGGAGTATGGTTATAGAAAAGAGTGATTAGATGAAGAAGAAAGGTTTATCTTTGCCTTTATTAATCACAGTAATACTCTTAGTAACATTTGGACTTATAATGATATATTCAGCTTCCAGTATTTGGGCTGAGTATAAGTTTCATGATAGTTTTCACTATGTGAAACAACAAGCATTATTTACAGTAATAGGATTTATAATAATGTATATAGTTAGTAAAATAGATTATAATATCTATTTTAAGAAGGCAAATATCATTTTAGGTATTTGCTTTTTATTATTAATTTTAGTTTTAATACCAGGAATAGGTAGTATTAGAAATGGTAGTCGTAGTTGGTTTGGAATAGGACCATTTGGAGTACAACCTAGTGAGTTTATAAAGCTAGCATTAATAATATTTACAAGTAAATACTTAGTTAATAGTAATAAGTTTTTAAAAAGTTATAAGAAAGGTGTTATTCCAATACTTGGTATTGCAACTTTTGCTTTTGGTCTTATTATGTTACAGCCTGATTTAGGTACTGGTTTAGTTTTAATGGTTTCAATTATTGCTATGCTTTTTATTGCAGGAGTTAATATGAAATTCTTTTATATTTTAGGTGTAATAGGAGTAATTGGAGTAATAATTCTAATTGTTATTGCCCCTTATCGAATGGATAGAATAACATCTTTTATAGATCCTTGGTCTGATCCTTTAGGAACAGGTTTTCAAATAATACAATCTTTATATGCAATAGGACCAGGTGGTGTTTTAGGAACAGGCTTTCTTAACTCAAGACAAAAACATTTTTACTTACCAGAACCTCAAACAGATTTTATCTTTTCAATAATTTGTGAAGAGTTTGGAGTAGTAGGAGCGATATTTATTGCAGTACTTTTCTTCTTACTTCTATACTTCGGTGTAAAAATAGCATTGAAGACAAATGATTTATTTGCTAAGTACTTAGCTTTCGGACTTATCTTTCAAATGATTTTTCAAGCTTTAATGAATCTTGCAGTAGTTATAGGTTTAATTCCTGTAACAGGTGTTACTTTACCTTTCTTATCTTATGGAGGAAGTTCCTTATTAATAAGTTTATTAAGTATTGGAATTCTTCTTAATATTGCGAAAAAAAATAATCAGTAACTGTATATTATATTAATAGAAATAACTATTATTAAAAGTTTGAGGTCACGATTTGTGACCTCAAAATGTAATGAAATAGGTTTTTAAAAATAAGATATGTATGGAGGTTATAGTTATAAACGATTTAATAACAAAAGAAGATATAAAAATAGAAAATATGATATATGAGATTAGAGGAAAACAAGTGATGCTTGATAGTGATTTGGCTAAACTTTATGAATGTAAAAACGGAACTAAGACTATTAATTTAGCAGTTAAGCGACATATTAATAGATTTCCAGAAAGGTTTATGTTTCAGTTAACTGATGAAGAAAGCAAACTATATTTGAGGTTTCAATTTGAAACCTCAAACATAAAAGGTGGTAGAAGATATAATCCATATGTATTTACAGAGCAAGGTATCGCCATGCTTGCTACTGTACTTAGAACACCTGTCGCAGAAGAAGTGAGTATAAGGATAATGGATGCTTTTGTGGCAATGAGAAAATACATATCAACTAATCTAATTGAACAAAAGTATATAAATGATTTAGTATTAAAAGATTCTAGAAGAATAGATTTATTAGAAGATGCATTTTCTAGCTTTAAAGAAAAGAATAATCATATATTCTTTGAAGGGCAGATTTATGATGCTTATTCTCTTATGATGAAGATATTTGAGAAAGCTGAAAGTATTATTATTATAATAGATAATTATATTAATAAGAATATTTTAGACATATTATCTAAGACTAATAAACAAGTAACATTAATTACTAATAAATATAAAATACAAGATTACGAGAAGTATAAAGAACAGTATAATAATATTACATTAGCAGTTAATAACTCTTTTCATGATAGATTTATTATTTTAGATAAGAAAGATTTATATTATTCTGGAGCAAGTTTTAAAGATTTAGGAAATAAGTTTTGCAATTACTAAAATAGAAAGTAGAGAACTTTTAAAAGACTTGATAGATAAGTTACAGTTGTAATTAGCTTAATACCTGTAGCATAGATTACATTACTTTTTAGTATGTTTACCTACTAATTGTCCCAATGTTACAAACCCTTGGTTACTCGGATTTGGCAAAACTTGTAATAAGGTTTGTCTTTGCAAATAGAAAATAGACACTGTAGCAAAAAAAATCTAAGGTTCAAGTTGAAGCCTTAGAAGAAAAATATATGGTTGTAGGAGGTTATAGTTATAAATAATTTAGAAATGACTGACTTAAGATTAAAATTTTTGATTTAAAGTTCTAACAGAAGATATGAAATAATAATTTTTAGACAATTTGCTTAATCTTTGATAATTATCTTTTTTGTATGATATTTGATTTATTTTTTGTTAAATATTTAATAACTAATGACCATACGGTGCATGGTCATTAGTCTAGGGTTTAATTCCCCGTTGCTTGCAACGTAAGGCCG
>CALVQY010000056.1 GCA_944358355.1 uncultured Bacilli bacterium
GCAGAAAAATTAGGGGTTAGTAGGCAAACTATTTCAAAATGGGAAACCAATGAAACTATTCCAGATATTTATCAGGCCAAAAAGCTTTCTAAATTATATAAACTATCTTTAGATGAGTTAATAGAGTTTGATGTGGATTTAAAAGAAATAGAAGAAATTATTAAAAATACTGATGAGGCGAAAAAATCAAAAATTAATTGGACAAATGCTTGGGGTAAGAAATATAAAGTATTAGTAACATATCAAAAAGAAGTTGATATATCTAAATATGCTAAAGGAATTAGAATGATGCTTGATAGTTTATCTAGTGAGTATGGTTATAATGAACAAGATAGTATGTTAGTTTTAAAAGATATTCTTTATCACGAGTGGAAAGATAATAAATAATATTAGTTATTATAATGTTAAGAAAATTAGCATAATTTCCATCAGATATTGCTAGATTAAAAAGTCTTAAGATTATATACTTTTAACTGAGGTGAAAAAATGGAAATAGGAAATAAAATATTAGAGTTAAGAAAGAAAAATAATCTTTCTCAAGAAGCATTAGCAGAAAAGATAGGAGTTAGTAGGCAAACAATATCTAAATGGGAGTTAGGTGAGACAGCTCCTGATATTAAACAAGCTAAAGAATTATCTAAAGTATTTAATGTTAGTTTAGATGAATTAACTGATAATGATATTAAAAATGTTTTAGAAGCTAAAGTTAGTAATACTGAAAAGTTAGCAGGTATTATAATTAAAATTTTAAAAGTAATAGGAATATTATCAATAATATATGTAATACTTTTTATTATTGCATTAATTTTATTTACTGTTTTTCCTAATGAGCAAAGGACAACGACAGAGATGATATCAGCTGATTTAAATTGTTCTATTGGAGATAATAATTATTTGATTACAATTGGAGAAGATAATTATTTTGAATGTATGGAGTGTAATAAAGATATGATGATATATTTAAAAGATATTACAGATTATGCTAATATAGAGAAAAGTGTAGAAAATATAGAAAAGTATTTTGAAGATAATGGAGGCAGTTGTAAATAAGTATGAAAGTAATAACAGTATGTGGTAGTTATAAATTCAAAAAAGAGATAGTTGATATTGCAGAAAAATTAACTTTAGAAGGTAATTGTGTCTTGATGCCTAATGAATTATCAAGATCTGGTAAAGATGATTATAGCCAAGAAGAAGCTTTAATGATTGATAAAATGCACAAAGAAAAAATAAAGTTAAGTGATGCTATTTTAGTTGTTAATGTAGATGGCTATATTGGTAATAGCACTAAAAGTGAAATAGAGTATGCTAAATCTTTAAATAAAGAAATTTTTTATTATGTTTAAGATATAGTTTTATTCAAAATACAAGTTCCAGAAGACAATAAAACATAAGAGTTTTGGAATGATATTTCCATAACTTGACTTTGTATTTTTTTTAATGTATACTCATAGTAGAGGTGAAAAACTATGATAGAAAGAACAGAATATCTTGAAGAATTAAAAAGATGGAAAGACAAAGATTTAATAAAAGTTATAACCGGTATAAGAAGATGTGGTAAATCTACTTTGTTTCAATTATTTATAGATTATTTAAAGAGTACTTGTATTAGTAATGAACAAATAATATCTATAAATTTAGAAGATGCTGATTATAATTTTGAAGACTATAAACAACTATATGATTATATAAAAGAAAAAATGGATTCTAAAAAGAAATATTATGTCTTTTTGGATGAAGTTCAAAATGTACCTATGTTTCAAAAGGCTGTTGATAGTTTATATATAAAGAAGAATGTAGATGTATATATTACTGGGTCTAATGCTTATTTATTATCAGGAGAACTTGCGACTTTATTATCAGGTAGATATATAGAAATTAAAATGTTACCATTATCATTTAAAGAGTATGTATCTGCTTTTGATGATAATAATTATCAACAATTATTTTTAAACTATATGAAAAATGGCGGTATGCCTGGAAATATTAGTATTATAAAATCTAATCCTAATGATTTAGATAAATATTTAGATGGAATTTTTTCTACTATCGTTTATAAAGATATTATGGCTAGAAATAATATTAATGATAAAATGCTTTTAGAAAGTGTTTTAAAATTTATTTTTGATAGTATAGGTAGCCCTATATCAACTAAAAAAATAAGTGATACTTTAACTAGCAAAGGAATGAGTACTAGTAATCATACTGTTGAAAAGTATATAACTGCTTTTGTAGAGAGCTTTTTAATATATAAAGCTGAAAGATTTGATGTTAAAGGTAAAAACTTACTAGCTAGAGATTATAAATACTATGTAGTAGATCAAGGATTAAGAAGTTATTTACTAGGAAAGAAAGCAGATAGTGATATGGGACATATTCTTGAAAATATAGTATATCTTGAACTATTAAGAAGAGGTTATAGAGTATATGTTGGTAAAGTTGATGATTTAGAAGTTGATTTTGTCGCTGAATCTCGTGATGGTTTAAAATATTTTCAAGTAGCTTTAACAGTTCGGGATGAGAAAGTGTTAGAAAGAGAATTACGTTCATTACAAAAGACTGGTGATCATTACCCTAAATATTTATTAACATTAGATATGGATTTAGAGTCAGACTATGATGGAATAACTAAAATAAATGTAGTTGATTGGCTTTTACAAGATAATAATTAGTAATGAAGGAATTGATGTAATGAAAAATATTTTAATACACGGATTAGGACAAAACGAAGTAAGTTGGAATAAAGTAGAAGAAGAGTTAAAAAGTAATAATATAAAGGTAGAAACTCCTAGTTTATATTCAATGCTAAAAGATGTTACATCAGATTATGCTACTTTATATGAAAAGTTTTCTAACTACTGTAATAATTTTGATGAAAAATTAAATCTATGTGGCCTTTCTCTTGGAGGAATACTTGCAATTGATTATGCAAAAGAGCATCCTGATAAAGTAAATTCTCTTATATTAATTGGAACACCTTATAAAGTACCTAAGTTTCTTTTTAAAGCCCAAGAATTAATATTTAAGGTTATGTCTAAATCTACTTTTGAGAAGATAGGGTGTGAAAAGAAAGATTTTATTTCTCTTGTTAATTCTATGAGTAATTTAGATATAACTAGTAATTTAGATAAAATAACTTGTAAAACTTTGATTTTATGTGGAGTTAAAGATAATCAAAATATGGAAAGTGCAAAATTATTAAATAAATCTATTAATAATAGTTCTTTTAAAACTATAAATAATTCTTCTCACGAAGTTAATGTAGATAATCCAAAAGAACTTGCTAATACCATTTATGATTTTTGGAAAGAACGAGGTAATTAATATGAACTTTTATGGTAGTGAAGAATATAATCAGTTAATTAAAGAGCTAGATAAATTAGTTTATTCTAAATGTGATTTATTAAGGCCAACAAATGAAATAGAGTTAGATGATAATTATTCTATAAAATATTATTGCTATAAAGATATAGATAGTAGTAAAGATGGAGAAATATGTAGATTATATAAAGATAAAAAAATGATTTATGAATGGAAAAATATTTATAATATATCTAGATATGCTACTATTATAAAGCATTCTGATGGTAATAAATATTTGTTATTTTCTATAGATTTGTATGGTTATAGTGTTTTAAATTTAAAGACATTAGAGTGTATTAATTATATACCAAGTGAATCTTATTTAGATAATAAAGAAACTTTTATTTGGTGTGATGTCAATTATAATATTAATAGTAACTTATTAGTAGTTAGTGGTTGTTACTGGGGAACTCCATATTCATTAATTGTTTTAGATTTTACTAAACCTATGGAAATAGTAGAGTCTAGGAATTGGCTTAATCTACCTTCAAAATATTATGAACTAGGTTGTGATATTGATTTTAAATGTTGGAAAGATAATAAATTGGTTTGTATATTAGATGGTGATAAAGATAATATATTAACTATAGATATTAATGAACTAAAGGAGGAATAATAATGAGTTTAACAATAAATATATATTATACAGGTAAAAATGGTAGTGCAAGAGCTTTTGCTAAAGAAATGGTAGAAAGTGGTCTTGTAGAAAGGATAAGAAATGAAGAAGGTAATTTAAAGTATGAGTATTTCTTTTCAATGGATGATGAAGAGACAGTTCTATTAATAGATAGATGGGAAAATGAAGAAGCCTTAGATAAACATCATAAAACAGAAATGATGAAAGAGATTGCTAAGCTTAGAGATAAATATAATCTTCATATGAGAGTAGAACAGTTTGTAGAAAAAAATAAACATAAATAGTTTATTGATTTTCTATTTTTTAATTTTAACAAGAGATGTATTAAGAGTAAATGATAGATATTCTGATACAGCTTTTGAAATAGAAAATAAATCCATTCTTATAAAGGAAGATTGTAATGAATTTATAGATAAGTTAATAAAGGTCTAGGTTTTACTTAGAACTTTTTTGTTATATAATAAATTTATTAGGAGGAACTATTGTGTTAGAAGATGAAGTGTTTAAAAAGAGAAAACTAGATAACGATAAATTAATTCCTTATGGTTTTATAAAAGAAGATGATATTTATAAATATTCTAAGTTAATTATGGATGATACTTTTAGAGTTGATATTACTATTGATAGTAATGGTAATGTTATAGGTAGGGTATATGACTTAGAGGGAGGTTATGAATATACTAACTTTCGTCTTGAAAATGTTAAAGGAGATTTTGTTAATAGAGTAAAAAATGAGTATTTTAAAGTAATAGAATCTATTGCAAATAATTGTTATACTAAAGAATATTTCATTTATAAACAGTCTAATGAACTTAGTAATTTAATTAAAGAAAAATATAACGTTATACCAGAAATCTTATGGGAATCTAATCCTAATTATGGCATCTTTAGAAATAAAAGTAGTAATAAGTGGTTTGGGGTTATTATGAATATAGATAGAAGTAAACTTAATCCTAATGAGAGTGGAGAAGTTGAAGTATTAAATGTAAAGTTGGATGATTTAGTTGATGCTTATCTAAAGAAAGACGCAATATATCCTGCATATCATATGAGTAAAAAAAGTTGGGTTAGTATAACTTTAGATAATACTTTATCTAATGAAGAAATTATGAGTCTTATAGATATTAGTTTTGATTTATCTAATAGAAAAAAAGAATGGATTATTCCTGCAAATCCAAAGTATTATGATATTGTTAATGCTTTTAATGATAGGGATACTATTACTTGGAGAAAATCCCATAACTTTATGATTAATGATATTGTTTATATCTATATTACAGAGCCTTATGCTTATATTATGTTTAAGTGTGTAGTTATTTCTTTAGATGAAGAGATTATTAAATTAAAATTAATTAAAAAATATAATGACAATGAATTTACTTTTGAAAGATTAAAAAACTGTGGTGTTAAATCTGTAAGAAGTCCAAGAGGTATTACTAGTAAATTAAGTGAAGAGTTAAATAAAAATTAATAATTATAAATATGAGAGGTGTATTATGAAGAAAAGGATATTAATTTTAATTATATTTATTATGACTATTATTATAATATTAAGTATTTATACAATATTTAACTTTAATATAGCTAAAGAAAAAGAAAGATATAGTGAAATAAAAGAAACTTTTGAAGAAGCTGTAATATGGAAACTGGATGCTACTGGTAATAGTAAAAGACACTGTGAAGAGAATATTACTAAAGAAATGACTATAACTGCTGATCATTTAATTAATAATGGTTATTTAAAAAAAGAAGATATGTTAGATACTTCAGGAAAATCTTATTGTGATGGTTATGCTAAAACATTTGCAACAGAAGATTGTGGTATAGATTATAAGATTTATATAAAATGTAATGAGTATAAAACAAAAGGATATAAAGATTATAAGTGAAATGAATGTTAAAAGTCTAATTTAATCACCTTAACTAAAGACTTTTTTTCAATAATTTGATAAAATATAATTATAAATAATATGTTTAGGAGGTTTATTTATGCAAGTAAGTGATGTAAAAAAAGCTTTAATAGAACAAAGAAAAATAAATTTGTCAGGTAATTTGTATCATAAAACACAAATTGATTTTGCATATAATACTAATCATATAGAAGGATCTACTATAACTCCTGATGAGACTGCTAGTATTTTTGAAAGTGGTACTATTTTAGCAAACAATGATAAAGTAATAGTTTTAAAAGATGCTACAGAAACTAAAAATCATTTTACATTATTTAAATATATGCTAGATACGTTAGATAATCCTCTTGATGAAGATATGATTAAAAAATATCATTTTATTTTAAAAGATGGAACTCTAACTGATAGTGAAAAAGAATGGTTTAATGTAGGTGAATATAAAAAGAAAAAGAATTTTGTTGGTAATATTACAACAAGTTTACCAAAAGA
This sequence comes from uncultured Bacilli bacterium, assembly GCA_944358355.1. Classification (GTDB taxonomy): domain Bacteria; phylum Bacillota_I; class Bacilli_A; order RF39; family UBA660; genus Onthousia. Next base: position 6,400 of record CALVQY010000056.1, read on the forward strand.
TGTTAGTAAAGATATGAAAGATTTGTTAGATTGGTATAATAGTATAGAAAATAAAAAACTAGAAGATATAATAGAATTTCATGTTAAGTTTGAGCATATTCATCCTTTTCAAGATGGTAATGGTAGAGTTGGCAGAATGATTATGTTTAGAGAATGTTTATATAATGATATAATGCCATTTTATATTGAAGATAGAAATAAAGATTTTTATATTAGAGGAATTAAAGAATATCAACTTCATAATGAAAAAGGTTATTTAATAGATACTTGTTTAAATAGTCAAGATAATTATGAAAGAATGGCTAGATATTTTTTAGATGAGAGTTAATTTTTTATGGAGATTGCATATGGAAAAAATTATTAATATAGAAGTGTTAAAAAACAATATTGAAAAATTATCTAAAACTTTACCTAGCCTTAATATTGATAGTATTTATATTGAACAAAATGAAGAAATTGAAAAAATTATATATAGAGATAATAAATTGCATGAGTTAAGGAGTTGCTCAAAATTACTAGTGTCAATGGCTATTGGAATTGCTATTGATAGAAAGATGAAAGTTAGTGGAAAAGCAATATCTTTGGATACAGAAATTTATCCTGTAATAGAAAAAATAGTAGATATTCGAAATGAAGATAATTTGTTAAAAATTAAAAAGTGGACAATAAGAACTTTATTAACTCATACAACAGGTTATGAATCTCAGATGATGTCTGAAAAATATATAGAGAATATTGATGAAAATAAATTGCTTGATTATGCTTTAAATTATGATATTCCTTATGAGCCTAATGAAAGATATGCTTATAACAACGTAGAACCGTTTGTATTGTCGGTATTTTTTCAAGAAGCATTTAATATGAATTTAAAAGATTTTATAAATGAGAATATATTTAAAAAGTTGAATATTTTAGAATTTAAATGGGATAATTATGGAATTTATTGTCCAGGAGCGACAGGTTTATATTTAAAACATAGTGATTTTCATAAGATAGGTAAATTATTATTAAATGATGGAATAATTAATGGAGTAGAGGTAATTCCTAAATGGTGGATGAATGAAGTAACTAAATTGCAATTAGAAACACCGAGTGCTTATAAAAAAGATAGATTGTTTCCTAAAATAGGAATAGGGTATTATGTTTTTATATCACGTGATGGTTTTATATTTAGAGATGGTGCGATTGGACAATACATAATAGTTAATAAAGATAAGGATATTTTAATAACAATAATGTCAACAGAAGAAAATATGAAAAATGTTACTGAAATATTTAGAAATATAATTTAATT
>CALVQY010000057.1 GCA_944358355.1 uncultured Bacilli bacterium
TACTTTAATTTTCTCATCTCTTGTATATCGAGATCAGCATAAAGAAGATGCCATGCCTCTTGCAATACACCTCCTATTGTACCTAAAGTAACAGAAACAGGTAAATAAGATAGGCATTCATATAACATACTTAATATATTACTGTCATTTAAATTAAGAGTTATTCCAAACACATTACTCGCTACAGAAACACTTACAGGAATTGCAAAAGTTACCATTCCAGAAATAGTTCCTTTTACTAACGACTTTTTAAATGTTTCTTTTTCATATACTGTTAAATCTGTAACTCTTACTTTATCTTCTAATTCTTTTATTTTTTCTTCTTTAGTTTTCATTAGACTTCTCCTTTATTAAATATGTAACTTATTATTATCTAATTCATTATTTTTACCTAGTAATAAGTTTTCAAAAAACATAACTAAGTAACGTTTATCTTCTTTAATACCTTTATTATAATTTGTATAATTCGCTCTTACTAAAGCATTTCTAAAATATAGAGAATTATCTTTAAATAGTTCATTATTAACGTTAAAGCCCATACTTATTAAATATTTTTGAATAAAGATAGCAGTTGTTCTTGTATTGCCTTCACTGAATGGATGAACTTGCCAAATCCTTGAGGTAAACTCTGATATTCTATTAACTAATTCACTTTCACTCATATTAATATAATCTATATTTTTCTCTTCTTCAAAATCATATTTTAAAGACTCTTCTATTAAATCATAAGACTGATAACTTACTGTATCATTATCTAATATTTCCTCATCTTTAGTAATGTTATAAGTTCTAAATTCTCCAGGATGATATATATCTTTATCAAGGTTTTGAAATAATCTTTTATGATAATTCTTATAAGTTAGATAGTCAAATCTAAATGCTTTATCACTTAGTATCTCATAGATAGCAAGTGATACTTCATCAGCTTCTTTTTCATTATTAGATGCATTGTTATATTTAGAATAGTATGATGTTATATTATCTTTAACTTCTTTATATGTCTTCTTACCATCAATATGCTCATTAGTTAATTCTACCATATATTTAGATGGTTTTAATCTATCAACGTCTTGTAATCCAAAGGCAATATTCCAATATAATTGTTTAACTTTAGGACTTTTTTCATCAAGTACTTCATTATAAGTTTTTTCGTTCATGGTATCACTTCCAAATATCAACTTGTTAAATATAGAATATCATAATTAATACAAATATACTAGTTCATTTTAATTATTTTCAAAAGAAGAAGCTATAGAAAGTGTTTTAATTTTTCTATCGCTTCTTCTTGCATTGTAACATATTCTTTAGCAATTCTTGTTACATTAGGATCTGTTTCTTTATGATTTAAAAGCTTTCTTCCTTCAATTATTCCCATATTAGTTCCTTGTACTAAAAGCTCTGCTATTTTAGAAGTACTATCATCAGTTAAAGTTTTCATATTAATACCATACCATGTCATTACTTTATTCATAGCATTAGTCTCATGTGGTGTTTTATCACTATATTCTGGATATAGTTTGCATATTTCATCAGATATCTTCTTATACTTTTCATATTGTTTATTTAACTCAGTACGTAAAGAATCATCTTTAACTTTCTCTAATACAAAATGAATAGCATCCATTCCCATACAAGCACCTTTATTAAGTTCATCTAAAACATTTACTTCATTTTCATCTTTCATACAAATTCCTCCATAAATATTATGGAGGAATTACTTGTTTTTTATTCTAAATTATTTCTTGGTCTTCTTTTATTATTTGCATTTCTTTATTTAAAGTTAACATTTTTTGATCTAGGGCATGTATATCTTCTGCACATTTATGCATTTCATCTTTTATTTCTTCAGGAATTTCTCCTTTAAATTTATAAGTTATTTTATGATCTAGACTAGCCCAAAAGTCCATAGCAACTGTCCTTATTTGAATTTCTGCTTCTACTAGTTCTACACCATCTATTAAATAGACAGGAATATAAACATTTAAATGATAACTAGAATAACCTGTATCTTTAGGATTAGTGATATAATCTTCTTTATCATGGACAGTTATTTGGTCACTGTTTTCAATTATTTTAACTATCTCATATACATCAGATAAAAATGAACAAACAATTCTAAGTCCTACCATGTCATGAACATGTTTTTCTATATTAGTAGTATTTACTTCATAACCTTTAGAAATTAATTTTTTACTAGCACTATCATAGCTTTTTAAGCGAGATTTTATATGTTCAACCGGATTGTAGTTGTTTTTATATTCATAATCTTGTAATAAAATACTAATTTCTGTTTCTAAAGTTTTAAGAGCTGCTGTATATTTTAAAATTAGCCCCTCTAACTCTTTATCTTTTTCCATAGTCCTCCTTTCCTAATAGACACAAAACTAGACTTATTTTTCTTCTAAGTCTAGTGTTTCTATTTCTTCTACTACAGCCATTTGTTGTTCTACGATTATTTTTAACTTACGTTTAAATATTTTAACATTTTTTTCTAACGTATCAGCTTCATTTTCTATCTTTCTAGCTTTTAATAATGACTCTCCCACTATCCTTGAAGCATTATGTTTAGCATCACTAATAATGATATCAGCTTCTTCTCTTGCTAATCTTTTAACATTATCAGCAGTCTTTTCAGCATTAATTAAAGATTGTTTTAAGGTGTTTTCAAGATCTTCGTAATGACTTAATTTTTCTTTTAAGTCGGCTATTTCTTTTTTCTGATCTTTACACTTTTTAATAATTCCTTCCGTTTCTTTAATTACATCTGTTACAAATTTATTAACTTCTGCTCTATTATAACCATTCGCTTCATAGTTAAATTTGTCCATTCTATCACATCCCTTTAATTCGGGTTATTACCAATCAAATTCATCGTCTTGTTTTTTAGGCTTTCTAGGTGTTTTTGTAGGAGCTGCATCATCAGATATTTCTCCTTCTACATTAACATTATTAGGAGTACATAAAAATATTCCTCCACCTAATTTTTGTAAGTCTCCTCCTATAGCATATAGAGTTCCACTTAAAAAATCAACAATTCTTTTCGCTTGATCTGGTGTTACTCTTTTTAAGTTAACAACAACAGAGTTTCTTTCTTTTAAGTAGTCTGCTATTTGTTGACTTTCAGAATAAGCACGAGGTTCTAGTAGCATCATTTTACTTCCTGCTACTCCATTTGCATCTTGATAATCTTCTTTACTCACTTTATAATACTCCTCCTCTTTTATATCCTCTTCTTCTATATACTCATCATTACCTATTAGTTTTTTTAATTTATCTAGTGCCATTTTCATCCTCCTATTACTATATATTATACTATCATATTTTTTATAATTAGAAAAGGGTTAATTATTATTATACCAAATATTTCTAATGTCAACGTTATTAGATAATGGCTCAGGGTCTGCTTTTTCAAAGTGCATATTTATTGGTACTTTGAAAGCACTACCAAAGGCTATACAGTTACCTGGTTTTAAACCTTTTAACTGGTTAGCAATTTCTGAAGTTATACTTGGGACCATATCTTTTATATATCCTAAGTCTTTAGGGTGAAGGGTTCTAAGAATTACAAAGTTTGAACATTGAGATATGGCTGTATCTGATAACTCACTAGGTCTTTGGGTAATTAATCCTAGTAAAACACCATATTTACGTCCCTCTTTAGTGATACGGTCAAAGATATTATATCCTAGTATTTCGGTATCAGTATCTTTTTGAACATAACGGTGAGCTTCTTCTATTATTATATGGTAAGGAACACTACCACGATTTTCATTAGTTACAGCAGTATCAAAAATAAGTTTAGATATTATTTTGGTAATTACTTTAGCAAGACGGTCTTCTATGTAACTGATATTAAAGTTTACTATTTGACATCTCCCGCCATCCATATTAGTAAATAATCTATCTAAGAAAGTATCTTTAGAGATATAAGCATTTGAATCAAAGAAAACATGATTAGGACTAGAGGCTAAGGAATGAAGTCTTACACTCAAGACATTAGCATAGTCATATACTTTATCACTTTTTAAGATACCTTCACTGATAAGGGCAAAGTCCATCGCTGTTTCTAAATCTTTTAGAGTGTAGGCGATAAATTTCTCTGGTCTATCAGCAAGATTAAAGTCATCTATAATAAAGGTTTTAACAAAGTTAACAACTAATTCCATTTCCATTAGTTTACCTGTTTTATCTATATATAAACATTGTTTAAAAGTTCTAACATAACCTGGTTGAACTATTTTAGATTCCAAGTTTAGGTCTTTAGTATTGAATTTAGTAAGTACTGCTATTACTTGGTCTCTTATTTTAGTAGATTGATGTCCACTTAAAAGAATATCTAGAACAGCTCTTGCAATAATATCATTTTTATATCTAATAACATCAGGATCATCTCCGGTTAAGATATTAACAAGACTTAAGGCTTTTTCAATAATAGGAATTTGATTTGGTGTAGTAACATCTAAAAGTAGAGCTAAGTCATCAACTCCAAGGAGCCATAGAGGTATGTTTAATACTTCACTACCAGTAGAACTAGCAGTATTAGTTGTATAAGTTTTATAGTGCATATTAGGATTAACTTTATCAACGTTTCCTAAGGCTCTTGTATATTCACCATAGGCATCAAACATAATAACATGAGCTCCGGTTGGACTTTTTTTAGGGTCAGCAAAAATATTTTGTAAAATACGGCTAACTGAGAAAGATTTACCAGCTCCTGAGTTACCAAGTATAGCAAAGTGATTGCTGAAAAAGCTATTGATATTTACGTTTATTTTATAGTTTTGATAAATATTAGAGTATCCTAAAGTTACTTCGTTAATAGTAGGTTCCATAGGTCCAAGTATTAGAGCTAACTCATCCATATTGACTATTCTAACAGTAGATCTATATGATGGTTTAGAACTAATTCCTGGTAGGAATGTATTATTTTTTATTTCTCCTACGATATTTATTTTTAAAGTTGTTTTTGTACTATCGACAATCTCTCCTACAATTTTTATACCATTGTCTTCAAAGATAGCATGAAGATTCAAAAGATTAGCTTGTTTAGTTAAATCTATTGTTAAATCTACAATTACATTATTTCCAACTATTTCTTTAATTGTACCTAACATATAAACACCTTCTTATTCTATAGAAATAATTATACTATAAATAAATTTTAACGACAAGAGCAAGTGAAAAATAATTTTAGATTTTAAAAGCCTAACTCTAATATGAGTTAGGCATAGTTTTTATTCATCGAAGAAGTCATCAAAGAAATCATCATCATCTTCATCATCTAGTTTTAAATCGACTTTCTTTTTAGGTTCCTCTTTTTTAGGTGTAACAATCTCTTTTACTGGAGATATATCTTTTATAGGTTTAGGAATAGATGATTGCTGCTGTTGTTGTTTTTGTTTATTCATAGCTTCTTCTTTTTCTAATTCAGCAATTTTGGCATCAATTTTTTTGACAAGTTCATCTACATCAAATGATGGCTTAGTTTCTTTTGGCTTATTATCCATATTTGGATTTAAGAATGATGGCATGGCATTATTATTGATTGGATTATCTTGTCTAGGCATTGGATTAGGTCTTGGCATAGAGCTTGACATTGGATTCATTGGATTATTGTTAGCATTAGGGCCAGCTCCTATTCCAAAAAGGTTCGGTGGCATAAATCCTGGGGTATTGCCACTAGGATTAGCACTGTTTGGATTAGAACTATTCATCATTTCAAGTAGTTTTTCTTTCTTCTTTTCTTTTACAAAGGTTTTAATATCAAAGGTATGAACAGGCATTTTTTCACGTACAGGATATGTTGCTTTAGGAAATGTTTTTCCCCAATTAAGTTTAAAATCTGGCGTGAATTTAGTCTTAAATGGCTGCATTCTCATACGAAGAACAATAACTTCAAATTGTTTCATTCTCTGTAAGTCTGAAACAGTAACTAATGGAGTTGAAGCTGTTTTATCATCTTGTTTAGACTTAACTTCACCACACATTTTAGATATTTCTTCTAAGGCTGCAAGTTCAGCAGAAATAAGATAGATAATATTACCACAGTTACCACGTATTGTTTCAGCATTTTCTTTACCATAAACTTGATTCAATTGAGCATAGTTTTGAATAATCATTGTAAATCTAATACGACGTGAACGAGCAGCTGTTATCATAGTAGTAACATCTTTAAGTGGAGGCATGTTAGCAAACTCATCTAGTAAGAAGTTTGTTCTAACTGGAAGCTTTCCACCATTTTCTTGAGCAACATCAATTAATGTTTCATAGCATTGTTTCAAAAGAATTGTAACTAATGAATGGTATGTTTTCTTTTCATCTTGAACAACGATAAACAAAGCTGTTTTCTTTCTACCAATATCGGCTAATTCGATATCACTATGACTAAGCATCTCTGATAAGTTTTCACGTGATGCAAATAATTTAATTTTTTGTCTAAATACAGAAAGGATTGAGCCTTTTGTATCAGTTGGAGCATTGATAGTACTTGAAGCATTAATAGAGGCTGCTCCTGCTGGATCTTTAAAGGAGAAATATTCTTTGATATAGGTTGTACCACCAAATTTCTCTTCACCTACTGTTGTCATTAAACTGATACTATTAATATTAATTTCATCTTCTTTAGCATCTTCAAAAAGGCCTAAGGCAACACCAGAGAAATAGTCTGCTGATGTTTTTTCCCAGAATGGGTCACTATTATTACTAGATTCATCATATAGGATATTTAAGGCAAGGTCATCAAGTAACTCTATCGCTTTATCTTGATTACCATTTTTATACATTCTATATGGCATAGATAAAGGATTCCAACTACTACCGTTTTGAGGATCACGGAAGTTTAATATTTGCACATCATAACCTTTATCACGAAGCATGTTAGCAGTTGACTCATAAATTTCACCTTTAGGGTCAGTAATAATCATAGATTCTCCTGCTTTAGCAAGTAATTGAACAGTTGGCTTAATAACTGTTTGTGTTTTACCTGAACCAGTAGAACCAATAACTAAGGTATGATATTCTCCATTATCAACCCAAGCTTCCTTTTCATTAAGGATTAAGGGAACTCCCGCTGCATCACTAGTCTCTTGTTCTGGAGTAACCATAGTAAGTTCAGCTTTCATTTCTTTATCTTTAGCCCATCTAGAATAACCTTTATCTTTCTTTTCTGTAGTAAAACCTATTCCTTTTTCCATTTCAAAGAAATAAGATTTAACACTTACCAACATTCCTATAAGAGCGACGAAATAAATTATTAATGTTATCCAAAGGAAACGAGGTGTAAAAGCTGGTAATGGATTTAAACCACTAAAATAGCCTTCAGTAGCAAAACTGTTTAAATTTACTACACCAATAGCAACTATATATAAAAGAAAGATAGCAAAAACGATAAATATCATGACATCGTCTTTATCAGCTCTAAATTTTAATTTCATTATAATCCCTCTTTTCAAAATCTACGCTTATTATAACAGTATTTTAGCATTTTGAAAACAAATTTTATAGATTTAGTTCAATTTCTGTGATTTTTTAAAGAAAATTTTACATTAAAAAAATTAATTTTCAATAAAAATTTTACATATGAGAAATTGATATAAAATCAATTTCTTTTTTTCTTATTTTCAG
>CALVQY010000058.1 GCA_944358355.1 uncultured Bacilli bacterium
TTTATATTATACTATAGTTAGTAAATATTATAGTAAAGAGTGATGATATGTTTTTAATATTAGATGAAGTTTGTGATGATGTAGCACTTGCTACTACTTTGACAACAATAGAAAATGTTTTTCAGATTATTTGTATTGCTGTACCTATTATTTTAATTATTAGCGTCATTATTACTTTGGGTAAGATGGTAATTGATCCTTCTTTGAAAGATGCTGCTAAAGGTGTTATAAAAAAAATAATAGCGGCTTTAGTTGTGTTCTTTTTACCTACTTTAGTTAATTTTGGTATTAGTATGTTAAGTTATGCTAATATAAAAAATGATACTTTTTCTTCTGTTTTAGCATGTTTTAGTGCAGCTAGGGAAAGTAGTGATTATATCTTTTCACATCCTTATACCTATGATGTTAATAGTAATTATTCCTTTAGTAATGTAATGTCTAGATTTGAAGCGGTACAACGTTATGTTAGACCAGTTGTTAATACTTCTAGTGGTTCTGCAACCGTAGGAGGTGGCAATGGTAATGCTAGTAGTGATGGTGCTGGAGGAATGGGGATTCCTAGATATTATCAGGGAGATTATGCTCATGTTGTTTTAAAAGGTGATAGAACTATTGCAACTTCTGGGTGTGGATTTACATCTGGAGCTATGGTAGCTTCCTATTTAACAGGAGAAGTTATTACTCCAGAGACCTTAGCAGATTTAGCAAGACAATATTATGTTTATGGTAGTGGTATGAGTTGGGGATTTCCTGCAGCTCTAGCTAGTACTTATAATCTTGGAAGTGTTACTACTACTACATCTATAGATGAAGTGGTTAGTGCTTTAGGAGAAGGAAGACCTGTTATGAGTTCACAGGCTGCAGGTTTATTTACAAGTGGAGGACATTTGATTGTACTTAGTGGTTTAGATGAAAATGGTAATATATGGGTAAATGATCCTAATAAAAATAATGCTGTTAATAAAGGGTACAATGATAGGGCTTTTACTCCTAGTGAAATAAATGCTTCTAATAGACAGTACTGGATATTTGAAGCTAAGAAATAAAGGGGATGATATAGTGATAACTAAGAAAAGACTTTTAATTGCAACTTTAATATTAGTTGGGGCCGTGTTAATAATTATGCTATATAAGTTTTCTATTAATAATGAGGAGTTGTTAGTACCATTAAAATCATTAGAAGAATTAGATGAATCATTAAGTGATGGTAAGCTTAGAAAATTAAATAATAATTATTATGATGTGTTAGATGATTATGATTTTAATGAAAGTAAATTTTTATATCAAGATTCTACTTTTAGTTATGATAATAATATATTTACAGGTAGATTTGTGTATGATTCTTATACTTATGAATTTACTATTAATACTAAAAATAATGATGTTAATATTAAAGAGATATCTAGAAGACAAATAGATATAGAAGAAGCAGAAGCTAATAACGGATAGGATGTGGATTATGTTAAAAGAAGCGAGAATATATGTTATTTTAATAGTTGCACTAATAGTAGTTACAGTAGTTATTTGGATATCTATGGCAGTTTTTAATAGTAATGAGAGTGCTAATACTAATACATCTTATATTACAGTAAAAGATGAGAATACTTCTTCTTATGAAATGGAGTCAAGATGTCCAACTATTAACTTAGATAGTGATGATGCTAAAGAAGTTAATGATGAGATTGAAAGAGAGTACAATAGTACTGTTAGTAGTGGAAAAGAGAGTTTTGATTTTGATTATGCTGTTAATAAAGATTATTTATCTTTAGTTACTTTTTATATCTATCTAGATAGAGAAACTAATAATCCTGATGTTATTATTAATACTTATAACTTTGATTTAGATAGTGGAGCTTTAGTTAATGATAGTGATTTATTAGATGATTTTTCTTATAGTTATAGTGATATTAGTAATTCTTTAGAAAAAGAGATGAAATCTTATTATCAACAAGAGGTGGATAGTATGTATTTTAGTAAAGAAGAATGTGATTATAATTGTTTTTTAGATCTAAGAGGAATTGATAATTATACTGATAATGTTAAATTGTTTGTAAGAGATAATAAGTTAGTATTTTATAGGAAATTTAATGTTTATTCTAGGTTTTTAGAAGATCAGTTCTATCGAAGTGAGGATTTTCTTTTTGAAATAGAATAATTGACGATATTAGTGTAACAAATATATTTAGATACTTGTATTTTATAGTAGAGGTGTTGATAATGAAAAAATTAAGTGAATTATATAATATTAAAGATGACAGACTAATAAAGGGGATTAAAATAAATTCTAAAGAAGTAGAACATGGCGATTTGTTTGTATGTACGATGGGAGTTACTGCTGATAGACATGATTTTATTGATGAAGCGATTGAAAATGGTGCTAGTGCAGTTGTAGTTAGTCGTGATGTTTTAGAAAAATCCGTTCCTGTTATTAGAGTAGATGATACTAATTTGGAACTTAGAAAAGTTAGTGCTAAATTTTATGATTATCCATGTGAAAAAGCTTTTATGATAGGCGTTACCGGTACTAATGGTAAAACTACTGTTGCAGAGATTATTTATCAGTTATTAGGGGAAAATACAGCGTATATTGGTACTAATGGAAGAAAATATAAATCTAAACATTATAGTATGCGTAATACTACTCCTGATGTTGATAGGCTATATATGTATTTTAGAGAGTTTTTAGATAATGGATGTGATACTATTTGTATGGAAGCTTCTAGTGAAGCATTTTATAGACATAGACTTGATGATATTAGATATGATATAGGGATAGTTACTAATATTACTGAGGATCATTTAAATATTCACAAGACATTAGAAAACTATGTAGATTGTAAGTGTCAGTTGGTTAGACAAGTTAAGGATGAAGGATATTCTATATTAAATAGTAGTGATAAATACTTTGATAAATTTAAGAGGGAAGCTCATGGTAATATTGTTAGTTATGGCTATAAAGATAGTGATACTTTAAAGATAGAGAATTATACTTTAAAAAGAGATAAGACTATTATTACCTTTAAATATAATAATAAAACTTATGAAGTTAGTTCTCCATTACTTGGTAGTTTTAATGTTGATAACTTAGCTGCTGCTATACTTTGTCTTCTTTGTAAAAATATTAGTTTTGATGAGATAATAAAAAGAGTAAGTAAGTTAAAACAAATAGAAGGTAGAATGGAGATATTACCTTTTGTCTCTAAATATACAGTAATACTTGATTATGCTCATACTACTGATGCACTAGATAATATATTAACCTTTTTAAACATGATTAAAGAAAAAAGAATTATTACAGTTACAGGTAGTGCTGGGGGAAGAGAGAAAGATAAAAGACCTGGTATGGGTAAAGTAGTTTTAGAAAAGTCTGATTATGTTGTGTTTACAATGGATGATCCAAGATATGAAGATCCTAATGATATTATAGATGATTTAGTTAGTGAATCAGATAAGACTAATTATGAGAGGATTATTGATAGAAAGGAGGCTATATATAAAGCCTTAGATATGGCTAAAGATAAAGATATTGTTTTAATTACAGGTAAAGGTAGAGATGATTATATGGCAGTTGATGATAAGTATCTTCCTTACTGTGATTATGATGTTATTAAGAGTTATTATGAACAATAGTTGACACTTTATAAAGTGTCAAAAGTTGTCTTTTTAGTGTCTATATGTTAAGATATAGTTGAGAATATCTGGAGGTTAGACATGAAGAGAACTGTTTATATAATAAATACAATTTTATTTATGGGGTGCTGTTTACTTGTTACTACAACTACACCTGATGTTAAAGATATAAATGTAAATAATAAGATTACTTATGTAAATAGTGATGCAATAAAAAAAGAAGAAGTTATAGAAGTAGCACCTGTTGAGGTTGTTGAGGAAGAGCCTGTTTTACAAGAAGAAGTAGTAGAAGAAGAAAAACCTGTAATAGTAGAGGCTCCTAAAGTAGTAGAAGGGCCTAAGGAAGATGTTGTTATAGGTAAAGATGAAGAAATAGAATATGAGGCTCCAAAAGATGAAGAAGTGTATATTCCATCTATTACAGTAGGTTCTACTTTTACTGGTACAATGAGTGGATATGGTTCTGATATAGGAGATTTAACAGCTTCTGAATATAACATTAGCAATACAATTTATTATGAAGATTCTACTTATGGTACTTTAAGAATATTAGCAAGTGATAGATGCATTCCTTTTGGTACAGTTATAGAAGTAAGTAATAGTAAAGTAGGTAATTTTAAAGCAATAGTTTTAGATAGAGGAGGAAATATAGGTTTTGATAGACTATATGACTTTGATTTATTGTTTGAGACTAGTAAGGAAGCAATAAATTATGGTAGTAGTTTAAATGCTACATTTAAAATATTAAGAGTAGGTTATTAAAAAATTAATTATAAAGGTGAGAATATGGATAAGATAAAAAAATTGATGAAAGCTGATGTATCTAAGATTTATATTTTAGGAGTAGGGCTTATTTGTTTACTTTTAATATGTGGTTTCTTTTCTTATGCTATGTTTACAGTAAGTAAGGAGAAGGGTAATGCTATAAGTATAGTAACAGGTAATTTAACTTATAAACTTACTGTAGATGATAGTGAAGGAAATAAATTGGTAGTACCAAATGGTGAGACTAAAGAGTTTACAGTAACTTTATCTAATCCTAATAATAGAATAGCAAGATTTAATTTTTATTATGAAGGTACTTTACCAGAAGGGGTAAGTGCAGGATATAAAGTAAGTGATGGTGTAAATACACCGCCTGATGAGAAAGGAATAAATTTAGAGAAAGCAGAATCTAGTGGATCTAGTAATACATATATAATTAGAGTATCAAATAAATCTAGTAGTGAGGTAACAATTAACTTAGGTGTTAGTGTAGGACTTGATTATAATGATTTAACATTACCAAGTAATGGTCATTTATTTGAGGAAGTTATAACTACAGGTCCAGTGTCAGATATTGTAATAGATAATCTTTCTAGTGGTAGTACTTATGATGATGGAACAGATACCTTCATAACAGGAGAAGAACCTAATAACTATATATGGTATAGTGGAAAGTTATAGAGAGCGGTGTCTGTTAATAATGAAGCAAAGACAACTAAGTTAGTAACCCAGTGGAATATAAGTGCAATTAATTATTCAAGTGGTAGTACAGCTTTTGAAGGAAGTTATATGGAAGATTGGTTAAATGATACAAGTGCCGACGGCTTTTTAGGTAATTTAAGAGATTATGAAAGTTTTTTGGTAACAGATTCAGTATGGGATGCGACTATGGATTCAACAAGTTTAGGAAGCATAACAAGACCTAATGGGGAGGCAACAGTAACAGCAACTGTAGGATTACTTAATATGTATGAATATCAGACAAGTTATTATGGAACAACATATAGTAAAGGTTATTTAAATAATGGACTTTATTGGTGGACTTTAACTCCTTACGATGACTCTCAAATTCGGTATATAAATAATCTTGGTGCTTCTAATTTTTCTGTTCCTTCGTATGCATATGGAATTCGGCCGTCTATAAATCTAAAAGCTAATATCAAAATAGTAGAAGGTAATGGAACAGTAGATAATCCATATCGCTTAAATGGAGATAATGATGCTGACCTATCAGGAACACTACTTTCAAGTAGATATAGTGGAGAATATATAAGATTTGGAAGTGGTGAAAATAATCTATATCGAATAGTAAGTCACGAAACTTCAGGATTAACTAAGATAACAAGTGCTGAACCTTTGAAAGACTCAGGAATATTTAAAACACTTGCTTTTGGTAACAATGTAAATTATTCTGATACTAATACGACAATAGGTTCATTTCTAAATGGCGACGACTATCTAATAAATTATGTAAATAGTCCATATATTGATATGATAGAAGAAAACACTATTTGGTATTTAGGAACAGTAGGTAGTGGTGAAAGTTACAAGCTATCAAAATATATAAATACAAATATGACAGATTATGCTACAATAACATATGCTAAAGTAGGACTTTTGCGAAACGGAGAATTAATGGCTAGTCAAATTGAAAAATATAATAATAATATAGAATATTGGACATTAACTCCATATAGCTCAGATTATATTCGTCGCATAAATATTAATGGAAACGCTGGTAATCGTGATGATTCTACAGTTGCATATGGAATAAAACCTGCTTTAAACTTAAAATCTAATGTAGTAATAACTAGTGGAGATGGAACTTTACAAAATCCGTTTGAAATTGAACTAGGATAAAAATCTTAGTTCTTTTTACGTCAAGTTTTCTTCTTTTTCTTTAATCATTTTGTTATTTGTAATAAAATAGATAATGTTAGAAAAGAGGATATTTATGAATGAAGTAATTATTGAAGAGATTAGTAAAGATTTAGATATTAGTAAAAAACAGGTTATGACTGTTTTAAAATTATTAGAAGAAGGTAATACTATTCCTTTTATTGCAAGATACCGTAAAGAAGCAACTGGGGCTTTAAATGAAGAAGTTATTAAGTCTATTGATGATGTTTATCAGTATCAAGTTAATTTAATGAAAAGAAAAGAAGATGTTATTAGATTAATTGATGAGAAGGGACTTTTGACTGATGAGTTGAAAACTTCTATTATGAAGTGTACTAAGTTAGTTGAAGTAGATGATTTGTATCGTCCTTATAAAGAGAAGAAAAAGACTAAGGCTACGGATGCTATTAATAATGGATTAGAGCCTCTTGCAAAGATTATTATGTCATGTCCTACTAAGGGAGATATTAATACTATCGCTAGTCATTATCTTTCTGATAAAGTTAAGAGTGTAGAAGATGCTGTTACTGGGGCAAAGTATATTATCGCTGAATGGATAAGTGACAATGCTTATTATCGTAAATGGATTAGAACTTATATCTTTAAAGAAGGGGTTATTGTTAGTAAATTAAAGAAAAATGCTGTTGATGAAAATAAGACTTATAGTAATTATTATGATTTTAGTGAAGCAGTTAAATATATTAAACCTCATCGAATATTAGCAATAAATAGAGGAGAAAAAGATGGAGTACTTTCTGTTAAGTTAGATTATGATGTAGAGAGAATAGTTAAATATTTAGAGACTAAAGTTATTAAAAATAAAGAGTCTTTCTGTTACGAGATAATACTTGATGCTATAAATGATAGTCTTAAACGTCTAATACTTCCTAGTGTTGATAGAGAAGTTCGTAGTGAACTTAAAGAAAAAGGCGAGATACGCGCTATTGATAATTTTTCTACTAATGTAGAGAAGCTTCTTTTGACTCCTCCTTTGAAAGATAAAACTGTACTAGGTTTTGATCCTGCTTTTAGAACGGGATGTAAACTTGCTGTTTTAGATAAAACTGGTAAAGTTTTGGAGATTGCAGTTATTTATCCAACAGAACCTCATAATGATATAGAGGGATCAAAGAAGAAATTACTAGAACTTATCGATAAATATAATATCGATGTAATCGCTATAGGAAATGGTACTGCTTCTCGTGAAAGTGAAGCTTTTGTCGCGGATGCTATTAAATCTTGTAAAAGAGATGTTTCCTATATAATAGTAAGTGAAGCAGGGGCATCAGTATATTCTGCTAGTAAGCTTGCAATAGAAG
>CALVQY010000059.1 GCA_944358355.1 uncultured Bacilli bacterium
CTTCCAAAAAGAGGATTTAGTAATCATGATTTTAAAACAGTATATGCAGTTATCAATGTTTCTGATTTAAATGTATTTAATGATGGAGATGTTGTTACACCAGCATTACTAAAAGAAAAAGGAATTGTTAAAAAACAACTAGACGGAATTAAAGTGCTAGGAAATGGCAGACTAGATAAAAAGCTTACAATTCAAGCACATAGATTTTCAAGTAGTGCCTTAAGAAAAATAGAAGAATCAGGAAGTAAAGCCGAGGTGATCTAAAATGCCTCTATTGAAGCAATTATTTAAACCTACAAATAGAGATTTATTAAAAAGAATTGGTTTCACCGCTTTAGCCTTAGCAATATTTATAATAGGAACAACTATTCAAGTACCTGGAACCCAAAGTATAACTAAGAATCTAGGATTTCTAGAACTAGTTAATACAATGGGTGGTGGTGCCTTACAGAATTTCTCAATTTTTGCATTAGGAGTAATGCCTTATATTACAGCAACAATTGTTATGCAATTACTAGGTGAATTACTTCCTTATTTCCAAGATTTGAGAAAACAAGGACACACTGGTAGGCAAAAAATTAATATGTACTCACGTTATATGGGTATAGCTTTTGCCTTTATTCAAGGCTATGCCTTCTCATTTATGTTTTTAGGTAAAAATGCTACTGCAAGTGAATACATATACATATCAATTATCTTAACAGCAGGTACAGCCTTTCTACTATGGTTAGGCGATCAAATAACAAGAAAAGGTATAGGTAATGGTTTAAGTCTAATAATTATGGCAGGTATCATTGCTACCTTACCACAAATGTTTATAGATGCTTGGTCTGGATTAGTAGCATTTGATGGCACAGCACAAGAGATTGCTTTTGGAATAACTAAATTTATTCTCTTTGCAATTATCTATTTTGCAATTATTATTGGTGTAATATTCGTTCAATTAGCAGAACGTAAAGTACCAGTACAATATGCAAATAAGTCAACAGCCTTTACTAATCAAGCTGCATCATATGTTCCTATTAAAGTAAATACAGCAGGTGTTGTACCCGTTATCTTTGCTTCAAGTTTAATGGCCATTCCAGGAATTATCGCTGGCTTAATCAATAATGAAAGTTTTAGTTTATTTGTCCAAAACTATTTGACATATACAACTCCAGTAGGATTTGTAGTCTATGTAATATTTATTTTCCTATTTGGATTTGTCTATACATATATGACATTTAAACCTGATGAATTTGCTAAAAATCTTCAAGAAAGTGGTGGCTACATTCCAGGAATTAGACCAGGTGATGAAACTAAAACATATCTATCTCGTATTTTGACAAGAATAACTTGTTTAGGTTCAATCTTTCTAGCAATTATAGTGGCTCTACCAATAATATTCTCAAATGTAACTAGCTTACCTACCAGTGTAAGTATTGGTGGAACTGGATTACTAATCGTTGTTGGTGTAGCCTTAGAAACATATAAACAACTAGAAGGAAGCTTACTATCTAGAAACTATAAGAAGGGTTATAGTAGAAGATGAAAAATATAATATTTATAGCACCACCAGCTGCCGGTAAAGGTACGCAAAGTGCTATCTTAGAAAAAAAATACCATCTTCCTCATATCTCTACAGGTAATATTTTAAGAGAAGAATCACAAAAAGATACAGAACTAGGAAGATATATCGCTGAAGTATTATCAAATGGAGACTTAGTAAAAGATGATATTACATATACTTTACTAAAGAGTCGTTTATCTGAAGATGATTGTAAAAATGGTTATATTTTAGATGGATTTCCAAGAAATATCGAACAAGCCTATAAATATGATGAAATCTTAAAAGAATTAAATCAAGAACTAGGCTATGTTATAAAACTAGATATTCCTTTAGAAACTCTAGAAAAAAGAATAACTGGAAGAAGAATTTGTCCAGATTGTAAAACAGTTTATAATCTAAATTCTGAAACAGAAAAGCCAACGCAAGAGTCAATATGCGATAAATGTGGAGGAAGATTATATCAAAGAAATGATGATAATATTACATCTTTTAAGAATAGATATGAATTATATATTGAAAAAACTAAACCTTTACTTGACTATTATGATAAAAAAGGTATATTATATGTAATCGATGGAAATGACTCTGTTGAAGAAGTTTCTAAGAAAATAGATTCAGTTTTAAAAAAGGGGATGTAAAGATGATTACTTTAAAAAGTAAAAGAGAAATCGAACTATTAAAGGAAGCAGGACATATTGTTTATCTAACACATCAATATTTACGTCCCCATATTAAAGCTGGTATCAAAACTATTGAATTAAATCAACTTGCCGAAGATTTTATCAAAAGTAAAGGAGCGACCCCCTCATTTAAAGGCTATGAAGGTTTTCCTTATACACTATGTATAAGTGTAAATGATGAAATAGTACATGGGTTTCCAAGTGATAGAATCTTAAAAGACGGTGATATTATCTCTATTGACATAGGAGCTTGTTATAAAGGCTATCATGGTGATTCTGCTTGGACTTATACAGTAGGAAATGCGAGTCATGATGCTAAATACTTATTAGAGCATACAGAAAAAGCTCTATATGAAGGAATTAAACAAGCTAAAGTTGGCAATAGAATAGGCGACATCAGTTATGCAGTAGAAAAATATGCTAAAGAACATAACCTAGGAGTCGTAAAAGAATTAGTAGGACATGGTGTAGGAACTAGTGTTCATGAAGCACCAGATGTTCCTAATTATGGCAATAAAGGAACTGGACCTAAAATAAGAAATGGCATGGTTATAGCTATAGAACCAATGTTGACATTAGGTAGTCCAGATATATATATATTAGATAATGACTGGACAGTTGTTACTGCTGATGAGTCATTATCAGCACACTTCGAACATACAATTGCAATTACTGACGAAGGTGTTATTATATTAACAGGAGAGTGATGTTTAATGGCTAAAGATGATGTTATTGAAGTTGAAGGTAAAGTTCTAGAAATAATACCAGGTGGTAAGTTCAAAGTAAAACTAGAAAACGGACATACAGTAGAAGCTCACGTTTCTGGTAAAATACGAATGAACTACATTCGCATCTTACCGGGGGATACAGTCATGTTAGAACTATCACCTTATGATTTAACACGTGGGCGTATTACCTATCGTAAATAGTAGGAGGGATAAAAATGAAAGTAAGATCAAGTGTAAAGAAAATTTGCCCAAAATGCAAAATTGTTAAAAGAAAAGGTAAAATTAGAGTAATTTGTGAAAATCCAAAACACAAACAAGTACAAGGTTAATAAGGAGGAGAAGTTATGGCACGTATTAAAGGTGTAGATATTCCAAATGACAAGCATATATGTATATCACTTACATATATCTACGGAATTGGTAGAAGCTTAGCTAAAAAAATATGTAAAAATGCTAAAGTTGACCCAACTAAAAAAGCAGGAGACTTAACTCAAGAAGAGTTAATTGCCTTAAGAGATGAAATTAATAAACATCCAACTGAAGGTGATTTACGTCGTGAAGTTAATATGAATATTAAAACTAAAATGGAAATTAATTCATATCAAGGAACACGTCATAAAAAAGGACTACCTGTAAGAGGTCAAAGAACAAATAGAAACGCTCGTACTCGTAAGGGTAAAGGTAAAGTAGTAGCTAACAAGAAGAAGTAGTTAGGAGGTTATTATGGCTTATAAAACAAGAAAAAGAAAAGTTAAAAAGAATATACCTGAAGGTATAGTACATATTGGTGCAACTTTTAATAATACAATTGTTACTATCACAGACAAAGTTGGTAACACAATAAGTTGGGCATCAGCTGGAGCTTTAGGATTTAAAGGAAGTAAAAAATCAACTCCATTTGCAGCTGGTATGGCCGCAGAACAAGCAGGTAAAGCTGCTTATGATATGGGAATGCGTAAAGTAGAAGTATTTGTAAAAGGATTAGGACCAGGAAGAGAAACAGCTATTAGATCACTTGCTACAGCTGGTCTTGAAGTAACAGGAATTACTGATGTTACACCAATTCCACACAATGGATGCCGTCCACCAAAGCGTCCTCGTGGATAATAAAAGGGAGGTTAATAAATTGATAGAATTTGAAAAACCAGTTTATAAAATCACAGATTATGTAGAAAATAATTTCTACGGAAAATTTGAACTAGAACCACTAGAAAGAGGTTTTGGAACAACTTTAGGTAATGCATTAAGAAGAGTAATGTTATCATCATTACCAGGAAGTGCAATTAGTGCTGTTAAAATAGAAGGAGTAAGACATGAGTTTCAAACTCTTGATGGAGTTATTGAAGATGTA
Source organism: uncultured Bacilli bacterium (assembly GCA_944358355.1). Lineage (GTDB taxonomy): Bacteria > Bacillota_I > Bacilli_A > RF39 > UBA660 > Onthousia. The sequence goes on from CALVQY010000059.1 coordinate 4,309, forward strand.
GCAACTATTATCTTAAACTTAAAGGGAGTTGTTATTAAAAATCATACTGAAGAAACTAAAATAATAACTTTAAAGAAAGATGTTGAAGGACCAGTAACTGCTGCTGATATTGAAACAGATGCTGATATTGAAATCGTTAATAAAGATCATGTTATCGCTAACTTAGCTAAAGGTGGTGCCTTAAACATGCAAATGATTGTTACTAATGGCCGTGGCTATGTAAAAAGCGAAGACTCTAATATTAAAGAAGATGATAAGAAAAATGGCTTCATTGCTATGGATTCTATCTATTCTCCAATTGAACGTGTATCATATGAAGTAGAAAGTGCTAGAGTTGGTCAAGATGAAAGTTACGATAAATTAGTAATGGAAGTTTGGACAAATGGTTCTATTAAACCTGAAGAATCTATTGCCCTAGCAGCAAAAATCTTAATTGAACACTTCAAGTTAGTTACTGAGTTAAGTGATATCTCTAATGTAAGTGGTATGATGATTGAAAAGACTGAAGATCCTAAAACTAAAGCTTTAGAAACATCAATTGAAGACTTAGACTTCTCAGTAAGAGCATATAACTGCTTAAAAAGAGCAGGTGTACATACTCTACAAGACTTAGTTAATAAAAGTGAAAACGATATGATGAAAATCCGTAACTTAGGAAAGAAATCATTAAAAGAAGTATTAGATAAAATCAAAGAATTAGGGCTTGACCTAAGAGATGATGATTAAGGAGGTAAACTTATGGCATATAGAAAATTAGGCGTTGATAATAAACACAGAAGAAGTATGTTAGCAACTCTTACTAAACAAGTAATTATGAACGGACAAATAACAACTACTGAAACAAGAGCTAAAGAAGTTAGAAAAGCTGTTGATAAAATGATTACTTACGGTAAGAAGGGAGATCTTGGTAGTCGTCGTAGAGCCCTAGCTTTTGTACATAATGATAAAGCTGTTGTAAATAAAGTATTTAATGAACTAGCTCCACGTTATGCAAGTAGAAATGGTGGATATACACAGATTTTTAAACTTAATGAACGTCGTGGAGATGGAGCATTACTTGCTATCATCAAATTAGTAGATGAAGAGACTAAAGAAGAGGCAAAATAATGTCTCTTTTTTGTTGACTTTTTAATAATTTTTTGATATAATAAAGCTACTTATTAAGAAAGGGGATTAATATGGTTGATAAGAAAAAATTAATAAAGATAAGAAATCTTTCAATAGGAGCTATAACAGGAGCTTTAATAACAGAAGTGCCAACGGTTACTTTAGCAAGCCTTGGTACAGGGTTAGAATATATAGATCTGCCATTTATAAAAGATAAATGTCCTGGCTATGAAGTAACAACTAAAAACTTTCATATTGATACTATGAAAGAAGGAGAAAACGAAGTAGTTGAAAGTGATCCTAAAGTATTGTATTTAAGTAAAGATGAGATAGATGACTTATCAGGAGTATCTTTTAAGACTTATGACCAATACAGTGAGCATATCGTTAATAGAAACTCTAGAATAGCAAGAGAGGAGAATTATTATGAATATGATATTAATACATTAACAGATGAAGAAATAGATAAAATTATTAATCAATTTAAAAATGGTGAATTTAGAGAAATATCAGACAATGCTGATACTAATTGGAATGATTTTGATATAGTAGATTATCAAACATTAGAAGAACTGAATAATGGCAATTATTACTCGGCTGATTTAACTATTAAAACAGTAAATTATGACAAGCATATAACAATAACTGAAGAAGATTCATGGCTATATAATGAAACGGCTGGATCATTATTATTGATAGGCGCAATTATAGGTTCAAGTGTAGAAATGTTTAAAGATATTATTGATGAAGAAAAAAAGAAAATGTAAGGAATAAAACAAAATAATGTCATTTTTTGGCTATAATTTCCTCTTGCTCATTCCTCTATTATGTACTACAATAGTTAAAACGGAGAAAACTATGAAAGATACTATAAAAACGAAAATTTTAAAGGAGGCAAAAGAATGCCTTAAAATAGGAGATATAAAAAAAGCAGAGTTATTGCTCAAAGGATATCTTGATTTTAATAATGATGCAGAAATTGCAACTATTCTTGCGAGTATTTATACAGGTAGAGGAGAATTAAAAGAAGCTTTAGAAGTATTAAAAAAGCAAGATTCTAATTATTTTAGTATTTTTAAAAGTCTAAGTGAAGTGTATATTAAGTTAGAAAAATATGATAAGTTATACAATTTATGGAAGAAAAATAAGAATAGAACATTTCAAGATTTAAAAACAGAAAAAGACTTAAAAAATTCTAAATTATATTTAAGGAGATTACAAGTTTTTTTAAAACTATTTGTAGATAGAAAAATAGAGACCCCTAAAAAGCTCGATTATAAAGAAAAACAATATTTAAGATACGATTATAATAAGGCTCTAGAACATATTAAATTAAGGCATACTAGCCCTAATAATAATCCTAATGAAAATACCAGTTCAATATTTTATAATCACTATGATTTAGAAGAATTGTTTTTTATGGCGAGTAAGAATATAGAATTTAATAAAAGAGAAATAAAAGCAAACTGGAATTTTTCAGATTCTTATATTTTTTATTTTAAAAATATTGGTAAAAGTGAAGAGGGAGTAAATCTAAATTTTTTTAGAGTTGCTACTATCCCTAATACTAATAAAATCATAACGATGTTTCCTACTTGTTACAGACGAAGTTCAAGTTTATGTTATCTTCAAAAAGAGGATATGCTTCCAATATGTAATTCCATCGTTCATTCAGATAGAGTTTTCAGAGAAAAAGTATATAGCCTAAATACAGTAAAAAAGAGCAAATTTAATTAAAAAAGAAAAGATTTATGTGCAAAAGATTGAAAAATAACATAAATCTTTTT
>CALVQY010000060.1 GCA_944358355.1 uncultured Bacilli bacterium
AGAAGTCTTGCAACTCATGCTTTATCAATTTTTGGAGATCACCAAGATGTTTATGCTGCTAGAAGTACAGGTTTTGCAATACTTGCCTCATCTTCAGTTCAAGAAGTGATGGATTTAACTGGTGTGGCACATTTATCTGCTATTAAAGGTAGAGTTCCTTTTATGAATTTCTTTGATGGTTTTAGAACAAGTCATGAACTACAAAAAATAGATGTTATTGATACTAATAAATTAAAGAAACTTGTTGATAAGAAAGCACTTGATGCCTTTCGTAAGAGAAGTCTTCATCCTGATAATCCTGTAACTAGAGGTACTAGTGAAAATGATGATATTTATTTCCAAGCGACAGAAGTTAGAAATAAATATTATTTAGAATTACCTGATATAGTTAACGAATATATGCAGGAGATTAATAAAATAACAGGAAGAAATTATGCACCATTTAACTATTATGGTTCTAGAACTGCCACTAAAGTAATTATTGCTATGGGTAGTGTCTGTGAAACTATTAAAGAGGTAGTAGATTATTTAAATGATAATGGAGAAAAAGTTGGAGTAGTAGAAGTACACCTATATCGACCTTTTTCAAGAGAATATTTCTTAAAGAGCATTCCTAAGACTGTTAAAATGATAGCAGTTCTTGATAGGACTAAAGAAGCAGGTAGTACTGGAGAACCATTATTCCTTGATGTAGATAATATTATTAAGTCATTAGGTAATGATATTAAAGTAGTAGGTGGTAGATATGGATTATCTAGTAAAAATACAACTCCATCTATGATAAAAGCTATATATGATAATCTAGATTCTATTAATCATAACTTTACTATTGGAATAGAGGATGATGTTACTAATTTAAGTATTCCTTATGATAAAGACTTTAACTTACCACATCGTAATCAAACATCATTTCTTGTTTATGGTTATGGTAGTGATGGAATGGTATCTGCCTGTAAAGATTTAATGAAGATAACTGGGGACTCTACTGATGCTTATGTTCAAGGTTATTTCCAATATGATTCTAAAAAGAGTGGAGGAGTAACTCTTAGTCATTTAAGATTTTCTAAGAGTCCTATTAGATCTACTTATTATGTAGGAAAAGCTAAATTATTAGTTTGTACCCAAGATGCTTATCTTACTAAGTTTAGATTTATTAATAAAGTAAAAAAGAATGGAGTATTTCTTCTTAATAGTAGTAAGACTGATGATGAGATTCTTTCTATGATTAGTAGTGAAGATAAGAAATATATTTTAGAAAATAATATTAAAGTCTATGTAGTTAATGCATATAAAGTTGCTAAGAAAGAAGGACTTGGTAATAAAATCAGTGCTATTATGGAAGCTTTAATCTTTAAATTTGGTCATATTCTTGATAGTGATTATGCTATTAATAAGATGAAGGAAAATCTTGATGAGAGATTTAAACTTAAAGGAAATAATATTGCTGAGAAAAATAAAAAAGCTGTAGATAATGCTATTAATACAACACACTTACTTAAGATAGATGAAAATACAGATGACTATGTAGAAGTAAGTGAGGTTAGTTCAAGTTTATTTGATATTATTGATAAAAGAGAAGGTGATACTCTTCCTGTTAGTGCTTTCTTAGATAGACCTGATGGAACAGTAGATGGAGGACTTTCACGATTAGAAAAACGTGATATTAGTGAAGTTGTTCCTAAATATAAGAGTGAAAACTGTATTAGTTGTAACTTATGTTCTCTAGTTTGTCCTCATGCTGTAATTAGACCATTTCTATTAAATGAAGATGAAGTAGAGAAGGCTCCTACTAGTCTAAATGATAAACTACTTGATAGTCATTTAGGTGATAACTTAAAATTTACTATTGCTGTTAGTTATAAAGACTGTACAGGTTGTGGCTTATGTGCTAATATATGTCCTGGTAAGAAAGGTGCTAAGGCACTTGAAATGGTAAGTAAAGAAAAACTTGTTAATGATATTACTTTAAAAGAAACTGAGTACTTATTTAACGAAGTGACTGAGAAAGACGTTATGAGTGTTAGTACAGTTAAAGGTAGTCAGTTTAAGAAGCCTAGATTTGAGTTTAGTGGAGCATGTGCTGGTTGTGGTGAGACTCCATACCTTAAATTATTAACACAATTATTTGGAGATAGACTAGTAATTGCTAATGCTACAGGTTGTTCATCTATATATGGAGCATCTAGTCCATCTACTCCTTATAGTGTTCCTTGGGCTAATTCCTTATTTGAAGATAATGCTGAGTTTGGATTTGGTATGAAGATAGCAGATGAAGTTAAGAAACAACAATTAAAAAATATTATAAATGAAAATATCTCTAAAGTAGATGAAGAAGAAAAAGATATCTATTTAGATTATGTAAATGACATTAATGTAGATACTGCTAAAGCCCTACTTTCTGTTATTCCTCATACTAAGATTAAACCTTTAAAATCTCTAAAGAAATATATTATGCCTATTTCTTTATGGGCTGTAGGTGGAGATGGTTGGGCTTATGACATTGGCTATAATGGAATTGACCATATCTTAAACAGTGGAGAAAATGTTAATATCTTAGTTCTTGATACTGAAGTTTATTCTAATACTGGAGGACAATCTAGTAAGTCTAGTAGAATGGGTGCTGTTTTAAAATTTGCTTCATCTGGTAAAAAGACTGCTAAGAAAGATCTTTTAAGAATAGCTTTAACTAATCCTAATGTTTATGTAGGAGCGATATCTTTAGGAGCTAACCCTGCCGCTACCGTTAAAGTAATGTTAGAAGCTGAAAAATATAATGGACCTAGTATAATAGTAGCTTATTCTCCATGTATCGCTTGGGGTATCTTAAAAGGAATGAGTAACTCTATTGATGAAGAGAAAAAAGCGACAAGTAGTGGTTATTTCCCAATATTCCATTATAATCCTGATACTAAAGAATTTAAAATGGATGGCAAGAGTGACTTTAATAAATATCAAGACTATTTAACAGATGAAGATAGATATAAATCATTAAAAATAATAAATAGTGATGAAGCAGATACATTGCTTAAAGAAAATGAAGAGAATGCTAAGGGAAGATATGAATATTATGAAAGTTTAACTAATAAAAATAAGGAGTAGTTATGAAAGATGTAGTATATCCTAATCACTTAGGAATCATTATGGATGGAAATGGTAGATGGGCAAAAGAAAGAGGCTTAAATAGAAGCTTAGGACATAAAGCAGGTGCTGATAATCTTGTTAATTTGCTTGATTATATTTATAAAAATACTTCTATTAAAGTCGTATCTTTATATGCTTTCTCTACTGAGAATTTTAAAAGGGATAAAAATGAAGTAGATTATTTAATGAAACTATTTGTGACATTATTTAATAGTAAGTTAGAGAAAGTAAAGAAAAATAATATTAAAGTAGTATTTTCAGGAAGACGTGAAAATCTTCCTAAGAGTGTACTTGATGCAATGGATAAGACAACAGATGATACTAAGAACAATACAAGAGGAATTTTAAATATTTGTCTTAACTATGGTGGTGATTATGAGATAGTCGATATGACTAAAACTGTTGCTAAACAAGTATTAGATGGTACTTTAAATTTAGATGATATTACCAAAGAAATTGTAAGTAAAAAACTTTATCAAGATTTACCACCACTTGACTTTGTTATAAGAACAAGTGGAGAGAAAAGAATAAGTAATTTTATGATTTATCAGTCAAGTTATGCTGAGTATGATTTTCCAGATACTTATTTTCCTGATTTTGATAGTAAGTGTTTAGAAGCATCATTAGATAATTATAGAAAACGTGATAGAAGATTTGGTAATGCCAAATAAAATTTTAACTTCTAAAATAACGGAGGTTACTATGAATAAAACTAGAATTCGTTATAAACAAAGGTATTTTCATCTTAATGAAATAGATAATATGAATTTAGATTGGAGTTTAGAAAAATATGGATGTGGTCCAACATCTATAGCGAATATATTAGTAAATTATGGGTTTGATATTAATCCAATAGATGCTGCTAAAAAAATATTATTTGATGAAAGTGGTAATTTTAATAAAACATATTTGAGAAACAAGGGAATAAATGATAAAGGTCTGACATATTGTTTAGATAGATTAATTAATGAAAATAAAATAAATATTTCTTATGAAATAGTTAAGATTGATTTCTCTAATCCAAATAATCAAAAAAATAAGATTATAGGGCTTCTTAAGGATGGTAATATGGCTATAATTCATGTTGGTCCCTCAGAATATAGCCCTTTAACTTTTTCTAAAAATGGGCATTATTTGGTTGTTAGTGATATAGATGAAAATGATGACTTTTATGTTATAAATTCTAATGAGATTGGTGATAACCAATTAGGTGTTCCATTTGATTATGAAACAATTATCAAAAATATGTTAGGAAGAAAAGACTCTTTTAATTTTTTATTCATAAAAAAGACAAATAAGTAAGAAGTACTTATTTGTCAATAAACTAAAGTTCATATCATTTGATTTGAACTTTTTTGTTAATTAATTCTTGTAACTGAGAATGATGCAGAGTAACGATCATTTGGTACTAATTGGAAGTCTGTGTTAGAAGTATTAACAAATCTAAATTTATCGTTAGTATTTGCAGCAAATAAGGCATTACCACTAATTGTTCCTGTATCACAACAAGATAGTCTATTGTGAGTAGAAGAATGAGCGATAAGGTTAAATCCTGGATATGTTTGATGTAGTTCAATACCTAAAGCTACTGGTTCACATTCTGTATTAGTATTTTTACTTCTAGCATTGAACCACCAATTAATTAGATATTGTCCAGTTTGTGGTACAGTAAATTCACCAGTTGTAGGGTCATAAGTAATACCATTTGATAAGTTAGTTATGCTAGGTTTAATTGCCTCATTGATTGGTACTACAGTATTAGTTTCATCATGGACCATAGCAGCGGCATTGAATGAGCCTCCAGATGGACCTGTTGCCCCAGTTGCTCCGGTAGCTCCTGTTGGACCAGTAGGGCCTTGCATTCCAGTAGCACCTGTTGCTCCTGTTGCTCCTGTAGGACCAGTAGGACCTTGCATTCCGGTAGCACCTGTAGCCCCAGTAGCCCCTGTTGGACCAGTAGGGCCTTGCATTCCAGTGGCACCAGTAGCTCCTGTTGGACCAGTAGGACCTTGCATACCAGTGGCACCAGTAGCTCCTGTAGCCCCAGTCATACCGGTAGGGCCTGTAGGACCTGTCGCACCTCTTGGACCTGTTGGTCCTGTACAATCATTAACTAAACATCTAACAACTTCACAAAGACAACTATCTTTGCAGTCTTTACATTTGTCACGTAGTCTATCATAATCTTCTTGATTCATATATTTTTTCTCCTTTCACTATTAAAATATGAAGGAGTTAAAATTTTGTCTTGACTATTGTCATGCTTAAAATAAAATAGAGACTGCACCCCCTGAAGGGCAGTCTCTTAAAAAAGAATAAAAAGGGGTTGGCTAGTGTGATACTAGCGACCAATTCGCCTAATTCCGAATTGGTGCTTTTTATAATAATCATTTGAAGTCATTTTGTCAACACTTTTTTGAAAAAAAGTTTACTATTTTTTTTCATAGGTTTATACTAGAGGTCAAAGGAGAAAATTATGAAAAATTTAGAAAAGTTATTATGTTTAGAAAGTATAACAAGAAAGGATTTAAAAGAGGAAGGCTTTAGTGATTATGAAATAAGAAAGTTAGTATTAGAAGGAGTAATAGAAAAAACAGGTATAGGAATATATGCGAGTAAAAGTGACAATGAAAAGAACACCTTTGAAAAGCTAGTAATGAGTATTAAGAATTATGATCTTGATGAATTTACTAAAATATATGACAACTTAACAGATAAAGGTAAGTATAGTGATGATATTGTTAAATTACTACTTACTGCTTTATCTAAAAGTTTAAATATTCCTAATAAAGACTATGAATTACAACATAATGAACAATTAGACAATACTAATGCATCTGAAAAAATAATAGAAGAGAATAATGATAATATAGAAAACGATAAAGAAATTGAAACATCTATTGATAAAGACGATTTTGATATAGATATATTTTTAAATGATTTATACGATGAATATATAAATGCTAAAGAAGATAAGGATTATTATAAAGCTAGAGATATATTACTTAAGTATGATTATTACTGTAGAGAATATAATATAGAATTCAATTGCTTTAATGATTTATATAAATTAACTAATAATATAAATAAACTTAATTATGATGAAGAAACTAATGATAAAATAACATCACTCATACAGGAAATAATAGAATGTTTAAAAAAGAAAGATGTTTCAAAAAATAAAGAAAAAATAGAAATCCTACTAAATGAATTTAAGACTATACCTAATTATAATAATATTTACTATTATCATAGACTAAAAGGTGATTATTTTAAATTGCTTAATAAATTTACTGAAGCTAAGAAAGAGTATAAAAAAGCAATAGAGATAAATCCTTATAATAAACAAGATTATTATTTTTTGGCTCGTATGTATTTTTATATGGTATATTCAAAAATTGATTGCAAAAATGCACTTAAGTATATAGATAAATTTATTTATTATAATGATAGTACAATTACTCCTAATCAACTTTCCCATTTAGTAAATATTTATATATTTAATTTTAAAAGTTATGAGGCAATGGAGATATTAGATAAAATAGAAGATTTCGATATAGATTATAAAAATGAATTTTATAAGAACTTTGTATCATTATATAAATTAAAATATGAGATTTTAAAAGAAGTACAATTTGAAAATGATCATGCAAAGACTTTTTTTGATAACGATTATCTAGATTATTTTAATGAATATGTACTTATGCATAGTGGTAATATTGAAAATATATTTGCTGAAGATAATGATTATCAGTATCAATTAAAACAAGCTGAAATGATAATAGATTCCGATTCAAGTACTAAATTAAATGATTTAGATGAGTATCTTTTAAAACTAGATGCAAATGCTGAAGAAAAAGCTAATATAATATTATATGTTTCTGTATATTTAACAGAGAAAGGTTTTTATGATAAAGCATCTAGTTATTTAAAAATTATAGAGAAAATGAAAAAAAAGTCAGCTAGTCTAAAAGAAAATTTAATTGAAACGAGGGGCAAAATAAA
>CALVQY010000061.1 GCA_944358355.1 uncultured Bacilli bacterium
ATTAGAAGAGGATTTAATAATTATAGAACATAAAATTAATGACTATGAAAATAAAAAAATAAAAAATGCTTGTCTAAAAAACTTAAAAATATTTGGTAGCGTCTGTAATTTTATAATGCCCTTTGTTATCACCAGTGGTATAACTGTCTCAGGATTAAATTTTTTTGGATTTGGCCTTCCTTTTATTAAAGATGATATAAGAAAAGAAAAAAGATATACACTAGATTATGAAACTAATGGAAATATTGAAAGTGAAGAACATTATTCAATGAATAATATTTTTGACAGTCCTGTACTTTCTGATAACGAATTAACAATTTATTCTCCTTGGACTTTAACTGAAGACAATTTATATGAAAGAACTATTAAAACCTTTGATATTAATTCCAATACTTCTTCCGTTTCTCTTTATAATGCTATCTTAAATAAAGATGTTGAACGTATAGAGGAGATTTTTCCTAACTATACTTTAGAAACAGAAACTACTAATCAAATATCTTCTATAAATGATGATTATATTATAGATGCCCATCTTGATTTTCTTGATAGTAAAGATATTTTAACATATAAAGAAAATAGTTCAACAAATAATCACGTTACTTTTTTAGAATTATTAATTTGTTTAGGAATCCCTAGTTTCATTTCCTATCGTCGTTCTTTTTCACTTGTTGATTCTATTAAAAATATTAATAAAAAATATGAATCACAAAAAGAAGAATTAAGAGATTTATATGAGCAGTTAGACCAAAAACAAAAAAGAATAACTAATCTTAGTAATGGAGGTAAAACTTATGCAAAGAGAAGATAAGCTAATAAAGAATTTACAAAAAGATATTAAAAATTTAGAACTTAGAATAGATGATAAAAAAATAAATCAATTAAAAAAGTTGTGTAAAGTTGGTTTTGTTTTGAACCATATTATGCCTTTTGTTATCTCCAGTTTTATAAGTGTTTTGATATCTTCAAAAATTAATATGTCACCATTTTGTTATGAAAAAGTAAAAGAATATGCTAATATCAGACTAATTAAAACATCATCAGGCTTTGAAAATAAAAAAGAAAGTTATGGTGCTGATTCTTTAGAAGAAAGCTTTCTCTATACTACAGATTGGCAGTTAAATGATAACTCCTTATATGAAAGAAATGTTACTATGTATAAAATGAATGACTCAATTGATGAAGACAATATTGATGAAATGTTAAAACTAAGTAAAGAAGAACTAGAAGAAACTTTTGATATAATAGATATCCAAAAGATCCAAAAAAACAATCTTACTTTAGAAGATGAAATGTATAGTGAAGATATGGTAATAATAGAAATAAATACTGAAGATAAAGATAAGTATATAACAAGAAATGAAACCTTCATTGAAAATTTAATTGATGTATCAGGATGCATTGTAATCATAATTTTGGTTGGCGCTATTATTGAAAAAATAGATAAGAAATTTTTAAAGATTTCTAATAAATTAAAGAAATATCAAGAACATCTAACTTCATTACAAGATTATGACACTGACGAATTAAAGAAAGTTTTAATAATAAAAAAACAAAATTTAGAACTGTTAACAACAGAAGAAGAGATAACTTCACCTAAAGTATATACTTATAGAAGAGAGGATAAATAACATGCTTAAACAAGATTTTTCTTTTATAACTAGTACTAATAATGATAGTTTTTCTAAACTAAAAGGTCTTGATTTAAAAGAACTATTAAATCAAATAGTCTCTTTTTCTTTAACTTATAGGGATAAATTAAATTTACCTAAAAAAGTTTTTTTCGGTACGGAAATTGAATACGAAGATCTAAATTTAGATTTAGTAACTAAATTTATTAGCCAAAATTGTCCCAGATGGGACTCTAAATTTGATGCTACTGTTCGAAGTGGTGGAGAAGTTGCTTCAAAAATTTTAAGCGATAATATAATATGTTGGGATGAGTTACAGACTACATGTCAATTTTTACAAAGTAAAAATGCTTTTACTAAAGGTAATGCTGGAGGACATATTCATATAAGTCCAAGTATTTTGGGTGTTAATAAAGAAAATTGGCTCCAGTTTATAAAAACTTACATTGTATATGAGTCAGTATTATTTAGATTTGGTTATGGAGAAGAAATAGTAGGAAGAAAAGAATTAAATGAGTATGCTAGACCTATAGCAGATTCTTTATTTAAAAGTTTAAAAGAATTGGAAAGCTCTAAAGACGTAATAGATATTTTATTTGCCTTACCAATTAGTAATAAATATCAAGCGATTAATTTTAAGAATATTGATTATTATTCTGTGAATGAATTTAAAAAGAATAATACAATAGAATATCGATTTCCTAATGGCACTGTACAAGAAATTATTTGGCAAAATAATATTAATGCTTTAACAAAATTAATGCTTGCTCCTTCTAAAAAACTAATAGATATTGAATATATAGACTATAAGTTAAAAAATGAAAGAATCTCTTCAAAAAATGATTTTTATAGGTATAATATTGTTGATTTAAAAAATGCTTTAGAGTTTGTTGATATGATATTTGATAATAATTTAGATAAAATATACTTTTTAAAACAGTATATCAAAGACTTTGCAGATATTTATAATAATGAAGAAGATATTAAAACTAAAATATTAAAAAAATGAGTATGAGGTAATTTATGAAAAAGATTTATTTAGCTTATGGAAGTAATTTGAATTTATTAAGTATGGAATATAGATGTAAGAAAGCTGTTCCTATTGGTTCTAGTGTATTAAAGAATTATAGACTTGTTTATAAAGGCTCTGCTGATGGTTATGCATATTTAACTATTGAACCTGCTAAAGAGTTTTATGTTCCTATTGGTGTTTTTAATATATCATTTTTTGATGAGTTTCGCTTAAATAAATATGAAGGTTATCCTAAACTTTACTATAAAGAATATTTGCCTATTAATGTTAATGATAAAGAAGAAAAAGGCTTAATTTATATAATGAATAATAATTTTGCATATCATTTACCAAGTGATAACTATATTGATACTTGTATAATAGGCTATGAATATTTTGGGTTTAATAAAGAAGTTTTAGATGATGCTTATGAATATACTAAAAGAAAGATTCTAACAAATAGTAATACAAGAAAATAAGGAGAACAGTTTTAGTTCTTCTTTTCTTCTAAATTCATCTTTACTTAAATAAAATGTAATGATAAAATCTTAATATAGAAAGAGGATAGATATTATGAAAAAATATGGAAAAATAATTATCATTGTAGTAGGTATTATTGTTGTAATTGCTTTACTTATCTTAATTTATTTTAAGACTACCTTTATTAGTAAAAATGAAGTAAAAAATATTGTTGCCGAGAATATGAATGTAAGTAGTAGTGATTTATATTTTGAAGATATTGATTTTGACCTAGATAAAGGTATTTATGAAGTAGAAGTATGGTATATTAATGATGCTGCTTATGAATATAAGATTGATGCTAAAGAGGGTAGGATTATTTATACAGACTTTAAAAATTTTACTAATCAAAACAACTCTAGTAATGGTAATAATAACAATAATGGCAATAGTAACAGTAATAGTAATAATGGCAACTCTAATGGTCAAAATAGCCTTAATGGAGTAACTGCTAGTATAACCTTAGATGAAGCAAAGAATATTGCTATTACCAATGCAGGACTTGATATTAATAATGTTCAGTTTACAAGAGAAGAGTTAGAACATGATAATCATACTTTAGTTTATGAATTGGAATTCTTTTCTAACAATATTGAATATGACTATGAAATAAATGCTACTACTGGAGATATAATTAGTTTTGATAGAGATAGTATATATGATTAAAATTTAGCCATAATAGAAATAGGTGATAATATGAAAAATATTTCTATTTGGCAAGATACTGTTAATGATAACAATAAGTATGACGAATTAAATGAAAATATAGATGTTGATATTTTAATAATTGGTGGAGGTATTACAGGTTGTAGTACCTTTTATCAATTTAAAGACGATAATAGAAAAATAGCTTTAGTAGAAAAGAATAGGTTAGGTAGTGGATCATCTAGTAGAAGTAGTGCTAAAATAACTTTTTTACAAGAAGATATCTATACTAAACTAAATAATATCTTTGGAAGAGAAAAAGCTTATCTATATTATAGAGGAGAAAAAGAAGCTTTAAAGATAATTAGTGATATTGTAAAAAATGAAAAAATAGACTGTGATTTTAAAACTAGTAAATCTTATTTATATACCTTAGACTCTTCTAATATTAAAAAAATAGAAAAAGAAAGAGATATTGTAGCATCTTTTGGAGAAAAAACTACTCCTATTAAGAAATTACCTAATAATATAAAAGTAGAATCTGGATTTTATGTTAATAATACTTATACCTTTCATCCTTTAAAATATATAAAAGAAATAATTAGAAAATCTATCAGTCTTAATCATAGAGTCTATGAAAATACTAAAGTTATAAAAATAGAAAAAGAAGGTAACTCTTTTAAGTGTTATACTGAAACTAACATTATTAAGACTAAAAAAATAGTACTTGCTCTTCATTATCCTTACTTTTTACTACCTTATTTAATGCCCTTAAAGTGTTATTTAGAGAAATCTTTCTTAGTTTGTTCAAATGTTAAAAAAAGTTATGATTTTAATGCTATTAATATAGAGAAACCTTTAAAGTCTATTCGATACTATAATGATTATTTATTAACTGTATCATCATCTGCTAACCTAGCTTTTGCATCTAATAGTAAAAAAATGGTAGATGATTTAGAGAACAATACCAATATTACTAATTATGATTATGTTTGGAGTAATTATGATTTAATGACACTAGACCATTTACCTCTAATAGGCTATATTGATGATAATTTAATACTATCTACCGGTTATAATACTTGGGGTAACTCTAATGGCATACTTGCTAGTACAATTATAAAAGACTTAATCAATAATAAGTATAATATCTATAAAGAATTATTTGACATTAGAAGAGCTTTTAATAAACAGAAATTAATTAATTATCCTCTAAATATCTTTAGTAATCTTTATAGTTTTATAGATAGTAAAATTAATAAAAATAAATCTTTCTATAATGGTAATCCTAGATTTACACGAATAGATGGTAAGGCAGTCGCTATTTATAAAGATGAAAAAGGTAGGGAACATATCATCTATAACAAATGTCCTCATTTATGTTGTAGTTTAGTCTTTAACGAGATAGAAAAAACTTGGGATTGTCCATGTCATGGTTCTAGATTTGATTTAGATGGTAAATGTATTATGGGTCCTAGTAATTATGATATTAGTTATAAATAGTTGTTTTCCTAAAAAATATTTTATGATATACTTAGAATGTAAGGAATGGTAGTTATGAATGATGAAATAATTAGAAAAAGTAAAGTTAGTATTTTAAAAAGTTATGGAGAAAATTTTACTAAAAAAGAATATATCACTAATCCTGCTATTGGTAGGGAAGAAGAGATAAAACAATTAGTTTTAATTTTATTAACTCCCGAGAAGTCTGCTATCTTAACAGGTAAACCTGGAGTAGGTAAAACTGCTATTGTTGAAGGACTTGCTTATCGTATCCAATTAGGTAATGTTCCTAATGCTCTTAAAGATTATCAAATTATTAAAGTTAATACCTCAGCTTTACTTGGTGAAGATCCGGATACTGGGGAAAGTAAAATACAAATACTTTTAGATGAGTTGAAAGAATATTCTAATTTAATATTATTTATAGATGAAATACATACTTTAATGGGAAGTAGGGATGATTCTCTTGACTTTGCCAATATGTTTAAACCAGGACTAGATCGAGGAGACATTAAAGTAATAGGAGCGACTACTAGTGAAGAGTATGAAAGATATATCTTACGTGATAAAGCTTTTGTTAGACGTTTTCAAAAGGTAGAAGTAGAAGAGCCAACAAGAGAACAGACTATTGCTATTTGTATGGGAACACTTCCTAAAATAGAAAAGAAAACAGGAGCTAAGTTAATGTATGATCCTTATGTTCAAGAAAAAATAATGGCATTCTTAACAGATCTTACTAGTGAGTATAGGAGAATATATGAAATAGGTTCAAGATACCCAGATGTTACTTTAACAATTTTACAACAAGCTTTTTCTTATGCTATTTATAATAATAGAACTGAAGTAAATATTTTTGATATTGAAAAAGCGATTACTAATACTAAAAATATTTATCCTGATGTTATAAAAAAAGAACTTCCTAGATTTAAGGAAGAATTTAAAGATGAGATAGCAGATGGATTAGATAGAGGACTTGCTAATGCTTAAAACAATAACTTATTATCTTAGAATAATTTCTGTTGTTTTATTTGTAATATTTGTTTGTTTATTACTTAAAGTTATACCAGATTGTAGTGTTTCTGGTATTTCTTTTCTCATTATGAGTAGTTTGCTTGTCCTTATAAATATCTTTACAGTTTTAAGTAAAAAAGATATCTATAAAGATTTAATTAGTTATAATCTAATATCAACTGCTTTAGCAATTTATCTTGGTATTATTGTTGTTAAACTATATACTGATTATAGAGCTCATAGCTTAATGTATAATCTTAACTATGATTATTTTAAAACTAATTTTATAATTATAGATTTAGTAATATTAGGAATTATTTTAAATACCTTATTTATCTACTTTTATGACAGAACAAAAGAAGACTAGTGCCTTCTTTTATTTTATATCAATAAGTTTTTTATTTTCATTTTCATCAATTTTTGGAATAGAAATACTTAATGTACCATTATCGAATTTAGCTTCAATAGCATCTTCTTTAATATCTCCTAGATAGAAACTTCTAGAATATTTACCATAACTTCTTTCACGACGTAGATATTTTTTATCTTCATCTTTATCTTCATCATTAGATGATTTTTCAGCAGTTATAACTAAGTTTCCTTTGTTACATTCTACTTTAATTTCATCTTTCTTAAATCCTGGTAAATCCATTTCTACATGGTATGTGTTATCTTTTTCATAGATATCACATTTCATCTTACTTCCTTCATTCTCAAAAAATTGATCTAATGCATTATCAAAATAAAATCTTGTTGGTAACATATATTATCACTTTCCTTTC
>CALVQY010000062.1 GCA_944358355.1 uncultured Bacilli bacterium
TCTATAGAATTACTAGAAATGTTAGATGAAGAAAGTGATAAAGATTTATTAGAAACTCTAGAAGTTGATAATAAAACTATAAAAACAGATTTAAAGAGTTTAAGCATCTATCTACTATTTAATAAACCCTATGATAAAAACAACTGTATCATTGAAATACATCCAGGAGCAGGAGGAACTGAAAGCTGTGACTGGGCTAATATGCTTTATAGAATGTACACGAGATACTGTGAGAAAAAGAATTTTAAGATAGAATTACTTGACTATCAACCTGGTGAAGAGGCCGGCCTTAAGAGCGTATCCTTTAAAGTAAAAGGGGATTATGCTTATGGTTATTTAAAAAATGAAAAAGGAGTCCATCGCTTAGTTAGATTATCTCCTTTTGATTCATCTAATCGTCGTCATACTTCTTTTGCAAGTATAGATGTAACTCCAGAAATATCTAGAGATATTAAAATAGATATAAATGAAAAAGACTTAAAAATAGATGTCTATCGTTCAACAGGAGCCGGTGGTCAAGGAGTAAATACCACAGATAGTGCTGTTCGTATTACCCATTTACCTACTAAAATAGTTGTAACTTGTCAAAATGAAAGAAGTCAAATTCAAAATAAAGAGACAGCTTTACAAGTTTTAAAAAGTAAATTATATGTATTAGAAGAACAAAAAAAAGAACAAGAGCTTGCTAAAGAAAAAGGTATTCAATCAAATATTGACTTTGGTAGTCAAATTAGAAGTTACATTTTACATCCTTATTCTCTAGTTAAAGACCATAGAACTAACTATGAAACTAGTGATACTAAGGGAGTATTAGATGGAGAGATAGATGAGTTTATAGAAAGTAGTCTAAAAGGAGGACTAAATGAAAGAAGCGATAAAGCATAAAGTTAAACTTAAAGAATTAATAGAATTTATTATTGGCTGTTTTCTAGTAGCTTTAGCTTTTAATCTTTTTATGTCTCCTAATAACTTAGTAGCAGGAGGAGTAAGTGGATTTTCTCTAATACTAAAATATTTTTTTGGTCTTAATCCTTCAACAATTATCTCTATTGCAAATATCTTCTTAATAATATTATCATTTCTAGTCTTAGGAAAAGAAAAAACTAAAGCAACTATATTAGGATCTATCCTTTTTCCTGTCTTTGTAAGTCTAACAGAACATTTATCTACTTATATTAGTTTTAAAGAAAGTGAAATGATATTAATCGCTGTCTTTGGAGGAGCTTTACAAGGATTAGGAGCAGGGTTAATATTTAGAGCAGGATATTCAACTGGTGGAACTGATATCTTAAATATGATAATATCTAAAATATTTAAAATTAGTCTTGGTAATAGTATGTTCTTTACTGATGGTTTAATCATTGTAATAGGAGCATTTGTCTTTGGCTTTAATCATTTAATGTACTCTTTAATAATTCTATATCTAATTTCTACCATAACAGATAAAGTAGTCTTAGGAATATCTGATTCAAAAGCCTTTTATATAATTACTAGCAAAGAAAAAGAAGTTAAAGATTTTGTTATTAATGAACTTAAACACGGTGTCACAGAATTTAATGCTAAGGGTGGTTATAATAGTGAGAGTCAAACTGTTTTAATGACTGTTGTTCCTACAAGGGAGTATTATAGATTAAAAGAAGGAATTCATAATATTGACAAAAATGCTTTCTTCGTTGCTATGGATTCATATGAAGTAAAAGGTGGTGCATAACATTGTTAAAAATAGATAAGACTAAGCTATGGTATAGATATGGAGTTTTAATATTTAGTCTTTTTATTTCCTCATTAGTATTTAATCTTTTATTATATCCAACAGACTTAGTAACAGGAGGAATGAATGGAGTCGCTATTATTTTAAATCATATTTTTGATATACCCCCTTCTTTAATTATTTTAATTGGTTCAGTTATTTTATTAGGTTTAAGTTATTTGTTTTTAGGTCTTGATCAAACAAGTGGTTCTTTAGTAGCAACACTAACATACCCTTTATTTGTTTCTTTAACAGAACCTCTAGCAAAATATATTGTTATAGATACATCTGATTTAATCTTAATGAGTATCCTAATAGGAATTTTATTTGGAATAACTAATGGTCTTATGTATAAAGTAGGATTTAGTAATGGAGGTTTAAATATAATTAGCCAAATATTTTATAAGTATTTTCATATATCTCTTGCCAAAAGTACCATGGTAATTAATTTTATTGTAGTATTAATTGGTGGTGTTTATTTTGGTTTTAACATGATGCTATATGCTTTTATTATTATCTATATTAGTGGAGTAGTCATTGATAAAGTAATACTAGGTATATCTAAAAATAAAGCCTTTTATATTACTACAAGTAAAGAAGATAAAGTTAAAGATTATCTTATCAACACTCTTCATCATACAGTTACAATATTTGATGTTAAAGGAGGCTTTCTAGAAAAGAAAAGAAGAGTTCTATTAGCAGTTGTCCCTACAAGAGATTATTTTAAACTAAAAGAAGGTATCAAAGAAATTGACCCTAAAGCATTCTTTGTTGTAACAGATGCCTATGAAGTTAAAGGAGGAAAATAAATCCTCTTTTTTTGGCTTAAATTTGTCAAAATACCAGAAATTTACTATATACAGAATATGTCGAAATATGTTATACTTTACTATGAATAGGATGATGTTAATGGATTTAATTAGAGTTAAAAATGTAAATAAACAATATAAAAATGGTGTAACCGCTATTTATGACTTAACCCTTAATATAAAGAAGGGCTCTTTTGTCTTTGTAATTGGTGGCTCTGGTTCAGGAAAAAGTACTTTTATTAAGATGCTTTATCGTGAAGAAAAGCCAACTAGTGGTGAAATTATAGTTGGTGGAATCAATGTCGCTAAACTAAGAAATAGTAAAGTATATAAACTAAGAAGAAAGTTAGGAATTGTCTTCCAAGACTATCGTCTTTTACCAAAACTAACAGTTTATGAAAATGTCGCTTTTACTATGGAAGCGATAGGTGCTACTAAAGCCGAGACTAGAAGAAAAGTTTTAAAAGCCTTAGAGTTAGTAGGCCTTAAAGGAAAAATTCATAATTACCCAGACCAACTATCAGGAGGAGAACAACAACGTGTCGCTATAGCAAGGGCAATTGTTAATGAGCCAAGAATTTTACTTTGTGATGAGCCAACAGGAAACCTAGATCCAGATCGTAGTATGGAAATAGTTAAAGTTCTAGAAGAAATAAATAAAACATGTGGGACTACAATTATTATGGCAACTCATGATAAAGAAATAGTTAACAAAATGCAAAAAGAAATTATTCTCCTAAAAGATGGTAGGCTTATTAAACATCTTGAGAAAGGAGGATATGAAGAATGAAATTTTTTAGAATGTTAAGAAGAAGCATTCGTGATGCTTTTAAAAGTGTTTTTAGAAACTTTAGTCTTTCCTTAGCCTCTATTTCCTGTATTACTATAACTTTAATTATAGTAGCAATCTCGATAATAGTTACTTTCAATGTTCAAAGTTTTACAAGAGAAATGGAAAAAGATTTGACAATTGTTGTTTTTCTAGATAATGATACAACTGAAGAAGAGGTAAATAGTATCAGAGCAAGACTAGAAACAATGACTAATGTAGAGTCATTAACATATCAAAGCAAATCATCTATAAAAGATGAAATGAGTAGTGAAAGCACTGTTTTCGAAGAAGTTATGAGTACTTGGAGTGAAGAGGATAACCCATTAAAAGATACATTTCAAGTAAAGGTAACAGATGTAGAAAAGATCTCTGATACAGCTAAAAAAATAGAGAGAATAGATAAAGTTAGTACTGTTAGATATGGAGAAGGTATGGTAGATAATTTAATTTCTGCTTTTGAAGCTGCTCAAAATATATCTTATGGTATGGTAATAGCTTTAATTCTTGTAACAGTGTTCTTAATTATAAATACAATTAAATTAACTATCTTCTCAAGAAAAAGAGAAATATCTATTATGAGATTAGTAGGAGCATCTAACTTTACTATAAAGACTCCATTCATAATTGAAGGAATGGTCTTAGGCCTACTAGGTTCAATTATCCCTATTTTAATAGTGTGTTTTGGCTATGTTGCTCTTTATAATCATTTTGATGGCTATTTATATAGTAAAATGATTTCTTTAATTGAGCCAGAACCATTTATTTATATGGTATCAGGAATTGTTGTAGTAATAGGTATAATTGTTGGTATGATAGGATCAGCTTCTGCAGTTAGAAAATACTTAAAAATATAAAATGAAAAGAGGTGTTAGTTAGTGAAGAAAACAAGTTCGATTCTTTTGTTATTACTCTTAACAGTATTTTTGGTTCCTATAAATACTGAGGCGAAGACCTTAAAAGAATTAGAAGATGAGGTTAATAAGTTTACATCAGAATTAGAAAGTAAGAACAATCAAATAGCTGCTAATGATGCTGAAGTGGCAGAAATAGAAAAAAATATTGCTAATATTCAAAGCCAAATAACATCAATAAAAAAAGAAACTGATGTTTTAGAACAAGAAATAGCAGAGTCTAATCAAGAAATAGCAGAAAAAAGTGAACAAAGTAAATCATTGTTTCAATACCTTCAAGTTAGTGAAGGAGAAAATGCTTATTTAGAATATATATTTGGTGCGACAGATATTACTGATATGGTATATCGTATGGCCATTGTTGAACAATTAACAGAATACAATGATAAAGTAATGAAAGAATTAAGCGATTTAGTAGAAGAAAATGAAACACGAAAAAAGGAACTTTCTGCTAAAAATGATGAACTTGAAAAGTTGACAGATGAGCTAGAAGCCGAACAAGAAAAAATAAATGCTGATACTGCTGCTATTAGAGAAACAATGCCTAGTGTTGAAGAACAGTTAAAATCTGCTAGAGAGAATCTAGCGTATTATAAAAACTTAGGTTGTGGACTAAACGAAGACATTTATGCTTGCCAGTTTAGAATTGAACAAGCGAATAATTCATCAAGTGGTGGCTATGTTCCATCAGCAGCAGGATTCTATAGACCAATGGATAGTGGTTATGTTACCCAAAATTGGATGAATGCAGGACACTTAGGAATAGACTTATCTAATTCTGATAAAACAATTGAAGTACATCCTGTTGCAACAGGTACAGTCTTTAAAATATATTATGATAACTGTAGCTCTTCAAATTGTAGTTATGGCTGTAATGGTAGAGCTAAAGTAGTTAAAATAAGACATAATGTTAATGGTAGATATATATATTCAACCTATGCTCATTTAAGTAGTTTTGGTAATATAGAAGAAGGTCAAGTAGTAACACCAGATACAGTAATAGGAAGAATGGGAAATACAGGATGTTCAACTGGAGCTCATTTACATCTTGAACTTACTACTTGTGATTGGAATGCTGGAGGAGGTTGTACTTGGGCAACATATCAAAAAAGTACAATTAATCCAAGACAATATATAGGCTTTCCATCAGGATTAAGAGTATGGTGGAATGGTAGATAAAAGTGGAATATTTAATATTCTGCTTTTTCTATAGTTTAAAATATGATAAAATACTCTATAAATAAAGGAGCTAAGAATAATGATAAATAAAAATATAATATTAAACAGATATAAAAGATTGAACTATAAAACCTTAAATAAGATGAAAGATGAAGAATATATATTGATAAATAATAACCTATTGTACTATTTATTATTTCTTTATCAAAGAAAACGTAATAAAAGTGCTAATGATTTACAAAGTATAAAAATTCTCTACCAACATTTTGATGATTTATCAATATTAGAGTATTATGGCATCTATCATGATATAGATGGACAGTTATATAATCATATGCAAGTAAAAAATGCTAAAGCTATTCTTAAACCTTGGGAAAAAGATAAAGAATTTTTTAAAAATCTATTTGTAATAGAAAATAATACCCCTATTTCTTATGATATAGAATCGTTAAGAGAAAGATATTCAAAAGATAGAAAAAAGTTAGAATATAAAATAAAAAAGGATATGTAGTATAAATGATAACATTAGATGACTTTAAGAAAATAGATATAAGAGTAGGAACGATTATAGAAGCTAGTATTAATAAAGGGGCAAGAAAAAAGCATATAAGTTAAAGATAGATTTTGGCTCTTTAGGAATAAAAAAATCATCAGCACAGATCACTGATTCATATAAAGAAGAAGAATTAATAGGTAAACAAATCATAGCAGTTGTTAACTTTAAACCTATTCACATATCAGAAGTAACGAGTGAAGTCCTAGTATTAGGAGTAGTTACTAATAATGGAGTAGTATTACTAAATTTAGATAAAAAAGTAGAAAATGGTGCTAAAATATCTTGAAATAATATGTTTCTAAATTAAAAGGTTAGTTTTATTTATTACTTTAAAACTAACCTTTATTATTATTCTACATAACAATCATATGTTTCTTGGGAACACTTTACAATTTTAGTATCTTTTGAACTATCTATTCCTTCAAAAGATACATAGCCATCTTTTACTTCTTTAACATTTGCATTTTGTAAATTAACTATATTTGATAAATCTTTCTTTTTAGTGTCAGTACCATTTAACGTATATTCATAAACAATTCCTCCAGAACATCTTGTAATATATAATTTGTTGAGAGAAAAATAGTTTTTACTTTGATTTTTATAGTCATTAGGATTACTACAAGAACTAAATTCATCTAGCATAATATAATCATCATCATCTACTTTATAAAATAAAGCATTTCTTATTTCTTCGCTTTCAGTAGGAGTTACATCAGTTACAATATAAGTTTCTGTTTGATTATTATCATTAGTATAAGAATAAAAAGTAGATAAAGTGTCTCTATCACTTAAATTATAGTGCTGATAATCATCATTGTTTTCCTTGTTACTACAACTACAGACACATAAAATTAAAGTAGAAAGTAAGAATATTTTCTTTTTCATATCTATCACCACTTATATTGTACCAAATTTCTGACGAAAAGTCTTTAGTTCTATCAAAAAAATGTATTGCAAAATAAAATGTGTTGGTTTAT
>CALVQY010000063.1 GCA_944358355.1 uncultured Bacilli bacterium
ATAATACTAACTATCCATTCCTAAGCTTCTTTTTATCGCTTTAAATATTTCTACTATAAGAATTGGTGATAAAGATAATAATATAACTATTAACCATTCATTACCACTTAATACACTAAGTGAGAAGAATTCTCTTATAGGTGTTACAAATAAAACAATCATAAGGAAGAAAATTGATCCTATTATAGAAAGGAATAACATCTTATTTCTTGGATAGTCTTTACTAAATAGAGATGTTATACTTGAACTTTGATTTAGAGAGTGGAATATTTGTGATAAACATAAAACAGTAAAGGCCATTGTCATACCTACATCATAACTATCATCCTTCCCTATAAAGTATGCAACTAAAGTAATGATAGCAAGGAATATTCCATAGAAACCTATTCTAAAGACAAGTCCTTTTTCAAATAGACTTCCCTCTTTAACTGGTTTATGTTTCATAATATTAGGACTAGCTGGATCTATTCCAAGAGCAAGAGATGGAAGAGTATCAGTTACAAGGTTGATAAATAAAATATGAACTGCAAGTAAAGGACTTGGTAAATTAAATAGCATAGATACAAATATAGTTAATACTTCTGCAATATTACCTGCTAGTAAGTATTGTATTACTTTTTGAATATTACGATATACTCTTCTACCTTCTTTAACTGCTGCTTCAATAGTTGTAAAATTATCATCTAAAAGAATCATAGCAGCGGCATCTTTTGCAACATCTGTACCAGTAATACCCATGGCAACACCAATATCAGCAGTCTTTAAGGCAGGAGCATCATTAACACCATCCCCTGTCATTGCAACTATCTCTTTATTTTTCTTTAAGGCATTAACAATTCTAAGTTTATCTTGTGGTGTAACTCTTGCAAAGACAGAAATATCTTTAATTGTATTACGAAGTTTTAAATCACTCATTTTACTTAAAGTTTCCCCATCTACTACTAAATCACCTTTTTTATAAATACCAAGGTCTTTAGCGATAGCCCTTGCCGTTAATTTATGATCTCCTGTAATCATAATTATTCTAATACCTGCTTCATGACAAGTATTAATAGCATGTTTAACTTCTTCACGTGGAGGGTCTATTATTCCCATAATACCAATGAAAGTTAAATCTTCTTCTATCATATCCCCTTCTTTAGGAAGAGTATTAATATTTTTCATGGCAAAACCTAATAATCTTAACCCCTTACTAGACATAGTGACACAATAATCTTTAATTTTATCCTTATCTTCACTAGTAAGTTTAACTTTTTTACCATCAACACTAGCATAACTACATACATCTATTAACTCTTCAGGAGCCCCCTTACTATAAATTAAATATCCCTTTTTATCTTTAATAACAACACTCATTCTTTTTCTAACAGAATCAAATGCTTGTTCATATAAAACTTTATTACTTTTTATATCTCTAATATCATAACCATTATTTTTAGCATAAATTAATAAACACCCTTCCGTAGGATCACCTATTACTTTATCTTTATCAATATAAGCATTATTACATATAACAGAACACTTTATTAAGTCATCATTAAAAGTATTCTCATCATTTTTATTAATAATATCACTATATAAAGTACTTTTTACAACTGTCATTTTATTTAAAGTAAGAGTACCAGTCTTATCAGAACAAATAACAGTTGCACTACCTAAAGCTTCAACAGCAGGAAGTTTCTTTACTAAAGCATTTTTCTTAGCCATACGAGATACACCTAAAGCCATAACTATCGTTGCCGTAGCAGGTAATCCTTCTGGTATTACAGAAATAGCAAGAGATATAGCAATCATTAATAAAGAAATAAAATCTTTTCCATATAAAAGTCCTATAATAAATATAAGTATTGCAACAACTATTCCAACTATACTTAAGACTTCTCCTACTTTATTAAGTTTTCTTTTTAAAGGTGTATCTAAACTATCAGTATCTTCTAACATCGTAGCGATAGTTCCTACTTCTGTATTAGTAGCTGTTCCAACAACTATTCCAATAGCAGTACCATAAGAAACAATAGTAGAAGAATATACCATATTAACTCTATCAGCCAAAGTTGTACTCTTATCTAAAACAGCTTTAGCATCTTTCTCTACAGGAACACTTTCTCCAGTTAGTGATGATTCATCTACTTTTAAACCATTCTCTTCTATTAATCTAATATCAGCAGGAACAATATTACCATCTTCTAAATAAACAATATCACCAACAACTAAATCTTTAGTTAAAATACTTTTCTTCTTTCCATCTCTTATAACAGTAGTATGAGGAGTATTCATATTCTTTAAAGCAAGTATAGCATCAATAGCCTTCTTCTCCTGTATAATACTAATCAAAGTATTAATAAAAATAATTATTAAGATAACTACTCCTTCTGCTATTTCCCCCAAAATAAAAGAAAGAATTGATGCTAATAATAGTATTAAAATCATTCTATTTTTAAGTTCATCTACAATCATAGAAAAAATTGTTTTCTTT
Organism: uncultured Bacilli bacterium; assembly: GCA_944358355.1. Lineage (GTDB taxonomy): Bacteria > Bacillota_I > Bacilli_A > RF39 > UBA660 > Onthousia. Next base: position 2,477 of record CALVQY010000063.1, read on the forward strand.
TTTTTCTCTTTAATCTCATTATAGCCATATTTCTCTAACCTAATAGATACTTCTTCTTGATTTAAACCTTCTATTCTACTATTTAAACTTTCTATTACATCATTACTACTCTTAGTATAAGAATCCATCAATTAATCTCTCCAATCTTATTACTAAGATATCATAAAATGCTAAAGAATTCCAGTTCATAATCTAAATTTCTAATCCATCTTCTCTGGCAAATTTCTACCTACCATTTCTATATTATAAAAACATTCTACATCTTTCCCCATCACTATACTGCCATGTCCCTTTAAATTAATTACATAGGAATCTCTATTATAATCATTATAATAATATTTTTTTATTAAATCTAAAATCTCTTTAACCTCTTCTAAAGCCCCACAAGGTAATGATAAATTTGTAAAAGGAGCATTTTTTATATAACAATGAGAATGAATCATATAATTAATATTAGGAAGTTTTTCGTAAAGCCTAACTTGAATTGGCGTATCAACAGAAGGTTTATTTTTACCACAATAATATACTTTATTATCTTTCAAATAAACAGGAACAAAATCATCTATAGTTATATATTCTTTATTAACATTTCTCTTACTAACACAAATATAATTACCATATCTAAAGGAAGGAAACCCTTTAGGACATCTAAAAGATGCATTTCCTAAAAACCTCTTAACATCTTTAGTATTAAAAGTAGCTTCTGCTAGTTTAAAAGCATATTCTCTAACTACATTTAAAAACTCTTTAGAAGCTTTAATAGAAACATTTATACTATCTTCATACATCTCTTCCTTAAACATATTAAAAAACCATGCTAAAGCTCCTAAATTCTCTTCATCTGCAACAGTAGAATCCCTAGTAATACTCTTTAAAAAATCTAATCTCTCTAACATTACTTTAACACAATCTCTAACATCTACTCCTTCATACCAAACATTACCTAAAGGATCAAACATCATCATATTATATAGATTATCTTTTTTAGTAAATTCTACACTTAAATTAGCTTTCACTGCAAATGCTCTTTGTAACAACTCAAAAAAATTATATTTATTATCTACATTATTCTTAGATGAAACAAGCATAGTTTTATAATTTATTTCTTTAACATTTCTAATTTTAGGCAAATCATTAGGTACATTAGCCCACCAAATTACAATATCATAATCTACACAAGACTCTAATATTTTATTTAAGTCATTATAATTACCTCCATTATAAATTGAAGCTTCTTTTAATTCTTTAGCAAATTTATTTACAAGATTTGATTCTCTACCTCCATTCAAATCCCAAGTTCCCCCAATTAATAAGATTTTATTTTTCATAACTTCCTCCATTTCTAATTATATTTTATGTTATATAACTACATAAGTAAAATATATAATTGTTATGTTGAATATAAGTAAAAATTATAAGAAAAAAAGATTAAATATTTCTATTTAATCCCTATAAACTTTTTCTTAAACTCTTCTAAATCTTTATAATAATTATTCTTAAAGTCTATATCATTATTAACTAATCCTAATTTATTATATTTAAGCATATACAAATATCTCATTTTCATTAAAAATTCCTTTTCACTTTTCATACTATCCTACGAATATTTAACTATATTCTTTAACCTCCTAATTACTTTCTTTTCTATTCTCGATATATAAGATTGACTAATACCAAGAAGTTCTGCTACTTCTTTTTGAGTTAATTCTTCATGTCCCATAAGTCCATATCTTAATATAATAATATCTCTATCTCTAGGATTTAACTTCATAACTTCATCAAGCATTAATTTTTTATCTGTCTCTTCTTCTATTCCTTTAGTAACGATATCAGAATCTGTTCCTAATATATCTTCAAGATGTAATTCATTACCTTCAGCATCTAAACTAAGTGAAGCATCAATACTAACTTCTGTCTTAGATTTCTTTATTTTTCTCAAATACATAAGTATCTCATTATCAATACACCGTGAAGCATATGTTGCAAGTTTTATATTTTTATCAGGCTTAAAGGTATTTATCCCTTTTATTAAGCCAATAGTACCAATACTAACTAAATCTTCTAAATCTACTTTTGTATTTTCATACTTTTTAGCAAGAAAGACTACTAATCTTAAATTATGTTCAATTAAAACATCTCTAGCATGAATATCTCCATCCATAGCCATAACAAGGTATGCTTCTTCCTCTTCCCGAGATAAAGGCTCTGGTAAGATATCACTACTACCTACATAAAATATTTCATAACTTTTATCAAGTAAAAATGAAACTAGATATAAAATTGTAATCACTTTAATTCCTCCTCCATAGTATTAGGCAATATACAACTAGCACCGTTTATATCAATATTTTTAGGACTAATACCTAATAAATATTTATTAGATAATATATTATTATCAACACATATTTCTTTTATTTCACAACATCTAATTAAGCCTATATTATCAATAGTTTTAAAAGGAACCAGTATCGATTCTTCTAAATCTAATGATAAACACGATGAATTTATAAGTATTATTGAGCGTCTTTTATAAGGATCTTTAATATTATTACCAGTATCTAAATATCCCAAAGTATCAATAGTTTTATCTTTATATTTTATAGATATATGATGTAAAAGTTCTCTTTTTTTCTTTTCTTTTTCCATCGTCTTATGATAAAGATAAAAAATTATAGGACTACTAATAATAATGATTAATAAGTTAAAAGTAGTACTATCTTTAACAAAGATTAAGCCAATATTTTTATAATTTATTTGATTATTAAAGAAATAGAGCACTCCTCCTAAGATAATACTATTACCATACAAGCTTTTAATAAGAGTTATAAAAAGATTTTTACTAGTAATTTTAAAAGCAATAAAGAGCATTATAATACTTATAACAATTTTAAAAAGAAATAAGGAAATATTATTAATGGGTAGAAATAAAAGAAATGCCGACAAACTTCCAAAAAAAGAAGATAGTAAGAGAAATCGTTTTTTAGAATATACTTTACATTCAATACTAACAGTCATTAAAAGGAGTAAATCAAACATAAAATTGATAAAGAAAACTAAGTCAACATAAACTTTCATTTCTACCACCACATTAAGTATATAAAAAAAGAAACGATTTATTTGTCGTTTCTTAAGAGAATAAATTATTATTGTAAATCTATTCTCTGTTTAATACATTCTTTATTCTATATGTTATATATGCACCTGTTCCAAGTATTAATATCAAAACAATACCTATTCCTACATATAAAACACTACTAGTAACAGGATTACTTATGACTGTTACTTCTATTTCATAACTTGTTCCATCACTTCCTACTCCTGTTATTACTGTTGTTCCATTTTTAAGTCCTATTATCTTACCATTCTCTATTTTTGCAATAGTTTCATCTTTTACTGTCCATGTAACTCCACTTAAATCAAGATTATCTTCAAATGCTTTTATATCATCTATACTACTTCCTACTTCTATTGTTACTTTTCCTTTATAACTATTTGTAGGCTCTACTTCTTCTAACATAT
>CALVQY010000064.1 GCA_944358355.1 uncultured Bacilli bacterium
AATAAACCAACACATTTTATTTTGCAATACATTTTTTTGATAGAACTAAAGACTTTTCGTCAGAAATTTGGTACAATTATCATTATATAAATCAAAAAATTCTTTTGAAGATAAAGCTATTTTTAGAAGATTTGTTCCTAATCTTTGTTTTGCTAAATCAATATTTAAATCATTTATTATTTTTACTTCAGTGCCATTATATTTGTCTATTAAATTATCTTTATATAAATTATTTAGTAATTTATAGGCTGTTTTAGGAGTTATTCTCTTTAATTTCTCATTTATTATATCTTCAATCATGGATATAATCTTTTCATCTTTATTACTACAAAAACACACTTCTTCTAATCTTTTATTATAAAGATATAAGTCATTTAAAAGCTTTTGTTCATTCTTTTCTAAATTTAAATTCATAATACTTCCTCTTTTCTATGCTCTTATTATAGCTTTTTTCTTTAAATATGCAATAAAAAATGATATATTATAAATGTGAGGGATAATATGAAATATATGATAACTTATCAAGAATTACTTTTAGATATTAATAATTCAAATATAAAATTTGCAATAGATAGAGTACTTACTGATATATATAAAGATAAAAGACTTATAGAATCTATTAATAAATATAAAGAAACTTTAGATGAAAAGATAAGAGATGAAATCTATAATAATGAGAGTTTTGTTAAATATAAAAAATTAGAAAATGAAGTTAATATGTTAATATTAAAACTAAATAAAATATTTAAAGAATTGGAAGTAGATTTATGAGAATAATTAGTGGTAAATATAAAGGAAGAGTTTTAAAAGGTTATACTTTAAAAGGTACTAGACCAACAATGGATAGAGTTAAAGAATCATTATTTGCAACTATTAATGAATATGTTAATAATAGTGTATGTCTAGATCTTTTTGCAGGTAGTGGAGCTTTAGGAATTGAAGCTTTAAGTATGGGATCAAGGGAAGTAGTATTTGTAGATAAAGAATATATTGCATGTAAAACTATAAAAAGTAATTTAGAAATGTTAAATGTTAATACTAATACAACAATATTAAATATGGATTATTTAAAGGCATTAGAGAGGCTTTATCCTAAAAAGTTTGACCTTATCTTTTTAGATCCTCCATATAAAGCAGATTATTTAGAAAAAGCTTTAAAGAAAATAGAAGAGTTAAAACTAATTACAGATACATCTTTAGTTATATTAGAAAGTGATGATATAAATAAATTAACTTTTAGTGATTATTATATAGAAGTTAAGACTAAGAAATATGGTGATAAATATATTAGGATATTAAAGAAGAAAGACTAGTCATCTTTCTTTATTTTGAAATAAAATGTTGTTCCTTTATTTTTCTTAGAAGTTACACCATAATCAAAGTTATGTAATAGTAAGATATTTTTTACAATAGATAGACCTAGACCAGTCCCATAAACATATCTTTTATGATTTTTCTTACTACGATAATATCTATCAAAGATGTGATCTGTTTCTTTCTTAGCAATGCCTTTACCACTATCTATTACCATAATAGTGTAATCTTTGTCATCTTCAACTACTTTAATAGTAACTTTCTTATTATCACCCGTATAGTTTAGAGCATTATTAAGTAAATTATAAATAACTTGTTCAATCTTTTTTTTATCAGCATCTACCATTAACTCTTTTATATTATCATGAATAAACTCTATACTATATCCATCTTTAATAACATAAATATTATGTTGTTTAACAATTTTTTCTATTAGTTTAATTAAGTCAAAATTACTGATATCAATTTTATCTAAATCATTCTCTACTTTAGTTAAAGCTAGGATATCATTAACTAAATCATTAAGACGATTAACTTCTTCAATAATAATATTTAAATTACTAATACACTTTTCTTTATCATTAATATTAATATCTAAAATTAACTCAGCATAAGCTTTAATCATAGTAAGAGGAGTCTTTAAATCATGAGAAACATTAGCCATTAAGTCTTTCTGTAACTCTTCAGTCTTAGATAACTCTTCTTTCATGTCATTTAAAGCATTTGTTAAATCAATAAGTTCCTTAATGTCACTAGTAGTTTCAAAGTTAGTTTTTAATTTACCCTTAGCGATTAAATTAGCAGCTTTAGATATTTTAATAATAGGATCAGATAATCTTTTAGAAATAAAATATGCTACAACAATACTTAAAAGTAAAACCACGATACTTACAACTATTAGTTGTTGTTCAATTATATTAATAGTAGAATCTAAGGGAATAAGAGATGTAGAAATAAATATATATAAATTATTACTTATTTTAGTTGCTGTCATAATACTTTTTTCTTTAGTAAAATTATTGACTAAATTATAAGTATTAGTCTCTTTATTACTAAGAATAAATTTTCTTTTAATCATTTTAGATCTTAATCTACAGTTATTACCACTACTAGAATATAAGTTATCTCCATTATTGTTAGAAAGTTCAATACAAACATTTTCTTCATAAGAAACTCTATCTAATTTATCATATAAAGAGGTATCATTTTCAGTAACTAAAATATCTTTAGAGAGATTTTTTATTGTTTTAGTCTTTGTCCATTCGTAGAAAGTGTTAATAAAAATAACTTGGAAAAAGAAAAGAAATATTAAAATAAAAAGAGAAAATATGGCCAAGTATTTAAATATTTTAGTAGATAATTTATTTTTCATCGTCAAATTTATATCCTATTCCTCTAACTGTAACAATTAAATTTCTATACTTACCTAAATTGTTTCTAAGCATCTTTATATGAGTATCAATTGTTCTGTCATCTCCATAAAAATCATAACCCCATATTTTATTTAGAAGTTGTTCACGAGATATAGCAATTTTTTTATTATTAATAAAATATTTTAATATTTCAAATTCTTTAGGAGTAACATTAACTTCTTTATCATCTATTTTTATAGTATGTTCAAGAAAGTTAACAACTAGACTGTCATGATAATAACTATCAATATTGTTTTTAGTCCTTTTAATAATAGCTTTTATTCTAGCGATTAATTCACGAGGAGAGAAAGGCTTACATAAATAATCATCAATACCTTTATCAAAACCTTCTAATTTATCTATTTCATCGTCCCTTGCCGATAAAATAATAGTAGGTATTTTTTTATCTTTAGGAATATTATTAAGAAGAGTAAAGCCGTCCATTACAGGCATCATGATATCAAGGACCATTAAATCAAATTTATTATTATTAAGTAACTCTAATGCTTTTACTCCGTTATCTGCTTCTATAATTTCATATCCTTCTAAAGCAGCATACTCTTTAATAACCTCTCTAATATTTTTTTCATCATCGACAATTAGAATTTTATATTTTTGCAAAAGTATCACCTCTTTGGCATATATTATATCATAAGTAAAAGGGAAATTGAAAAAGATTAAGAATGGAGTTCTTATATGATAATTATCATGTTAGTTTTCAATTGCTATTTAACCAATTTGCAATATCTATAATTTGTATACCTTCATATTGATAATTATCATGCTTAGTTCTGGCTATTAGAATTTTAGGATAAGCATCTTTAATATTTAGTAGTGATTTTGTTTCTCTTTCGAATGTTTTAGTATCCTCTATATTATCTGAAACTTGAATATATATTTTCTCATCTCTTTTAGTTGCTACAAAATCTATTTTTTTATTATATAAAACTCCAACATATACTTCATAGCCTCGTCTTAATAATTCTATTGCAACTATATTTTCATAAATTCTTCCATAGTTCATATTTTTAGTACCAAGTCTTGCATATTTAAAAGAATGGTCAGCTAGATAATATTTATCTTGTGATGCTAAATATTTTTTGCCTTGGATATCAAATCTTCTGATTTTATAAAATGCAAAAGCTTCACATAAATATTTAACATATAGGCCAACTGTTTTATCATTGGCTTCAATTTTATTTGAATTAAGAGTGTTAGCAATGGTTCTATAAGTAGTTAAATTAGAAATATTATCTATTAAAAAGTCACTAATAGAATCCATTAAAGGTAAGTTTTTAATTTTATTTCTTTCTACAATATCTCTAACAATTAAAGTTTTATAAACATTATCGATATATGTGTATTTATCTTCCCTGTTTTTATATAAATAAGAACCTGATAATCCTCCTTCTAAAACATATTTATCAAAAGAATCACTAGTATTATCAAGTTCATAATATTCTAAAAATTCTTTATAAGAGAAGGGGAAAACCTCTATTTCAAATGTTCTTCCTGTAAAAAGAGTTGCTAAATCACTTGATAAAAGAAAAGCATTAGAACCAGTTATATAAATATCATATTTTTCTTTAGCGTGTAATCCATTTATAGTATTTTCAAAGCCTTCACACATTTGCACTTCATCTATTAAGATAAAGTTTTTTTTATCTTCGATATATTTTGATTCTATATAGTTATATAGTTCATGGTATTCTTTTAAGTATTCATTTTCAGGAAAACTAAAATTAATATGTATGATATTATTATTATCAACGTTTTTAACTATATATTCTTTAAACATCTCTAGTAGTTTTGATTTGCCAGAACGTCTGACACCAGTAATAACTTTTATATCTGGAGTATTCATAACATCAATAAGTTTAGTTAAATATTCTCTTTTAATAAGTTTCATTTTAATTTCACCTCTATATTTATTATAAACTTCCACTTCGCAAAAAACAATTTTTTTTGATTTTGCGAAGTGACTTTATTTTTTTAAACTTTTTTTGACTTGATATAAGTTATAGAAAGTTGTAAATATTACATTGAGACTTGTTGAAAAGATAAGTCCCCACATTCCTATTTTTAAAAGAGAAAAAACAAGAAGGAAAATAGTTCTGATTAAAGTTCCTATAATAGTTGTTCTAAGTCCTAATTTAGTTAAGCCCATAGCATCTAAACAAGCTGATAAGGGAGCTTCTAAATATTGTAAAATACAAATAGGAGCGAGAAATCTCATGTAAGCAGCACCTTCATGGGTGTTGTAAATTAGACCTAAGAAGAATTCTGGAAATATAGCTAGCATGATTGATGCAGGTACTCCTATTAAAAGGGAAATTCCAATCGCTTGCTTTAACTTCTTTTTAGCATATCCATACTGTTTTTTACTAGTCGCTTTCGATATAATGGGAAGTAATGCTTGGCTTATAGCCATGGTAAAGAAAGAAGGTAGAAGAAGTAGGGGCATAACAAAGCCACTGATGATGCCGTACTCTGTAACAATAGAATTAGAACTATATCCTACATAGGTTAGGGCGTTAGTTAAGATTATTGGCTCTAAAAAATAGCCAAAAGAGCCTATAAGCCTACTTGCAGTCGAAGGTATGCTTATGTTCATCGCTTCTTTGGCATATCCTTTGTTAAAAGCTAAGTCTTTTTTCTTTATTGTTAAATTCTTAGGTAAGAAGAAAAATAAAACTAAAATTGAAGAAAGTTCACTGATAATATTAGTTAAAATAACAAAAGTAACGGCAATTTCTAAACCTTTGTTAATAAATATAGGAACACCTATAATAATTAAAATAAGTCTTATAATATCTTCTAAAACATTAGAAGTAACATGAGGAAGCATCTGTTGTTTTCCAAAGAAATAACTTCTTAAAATACTAGATGTACTAGTTAGGGGTAAAACAATACAAATAGCAAGGATGGGAAGTAAAGCACGTTTTTCATGGAGAAAATTAAAAGCAAGAGTAGGGGCGATAATAATAACGAAAGAGATGATTAAAATATTTATAATTAAAGAAATAGGAAGTAGGGAAAAGAGAAGTCTTTTGTTATTTTTAGAGTCTTCTGCGATGAGTTTTGATAATGCTGTAGGAATTCCAAATTGACATAAACCTATTAATAGAGAAAAAGTTGGAAGTACTAGCATATAAAGACCAATACCTTCACTACCCATTAATCTACTCATAACTATCTTTATAATCATGCCTAATATTTTTGTCAAGGCACCACCAATTATAAGA
>CALVQY010000065.1 GCA_944358355.1 uncultured Bacilli bacterium
TTTATATGATACAACTAAACAAAATATTAGTTCACATATAAAAAATATTTTTGATGAGGAAGAGTTAAGTGAGAATTTCAACTGTCAAGAAATTCTTGACAGTTCAAAAAGAAGAAAATAGGAATGTTAACATTGTTCACAAAATACCATTTTATTTGATAGCATATGTAAGAAAAATCTAAATAATATTGTTATAAAAGAAATACTTAGTCAAACTTTAAAAATTAGTTTAAATAAGTATAGATAATCATTTCAATGATATTAGAAATATTGATAAGATATTAACTAAATATTGGAGAGTAAGATAACTAATAACAGCTTTAGGATATTCTAGATGGAGAAATTTTAAAAAGATTATTAATAAATCAAAAATATCATGTAATGTTAGTAACATTAATGTAAGTGACCGTTTTGCCAACGTCGGCAAAACGGTGCCAATACCAATAGAGAAAAAAATCATATAAAAAGTCTATTGTGAAAAAGCTTGATAAGAACTCAACATGTCGGAAATTCCGACATGTTGGATAATAAAAAAGCTATAAGTAATAAAATAGATGATAAAGAAAAACATGAATAGTGTTATCTACTAACTAAAAAATGTAAAGTTATGCAAAAAAAGTATAACTTTTTTGTTAATTATACATTCTATCAAATTAAAATGTTATAATGAATTTAGAAAGGATGGTAAAAATGAAAGGATTAAGAATATTCCAATATGGTTGTGGAAAAATGAGTGTTTATACTATGAAATATGTCATAGAAAATGGTGGCACTATAGTTGGTGCAATCGATATTAATCCAAGTGTTATAGGAAAAGATATCGGAGAAATTATGGGAGGAGATAAAGTAGGAGTAGTTGTTGATAATGCTAATAAGGCAGAAGAACTTCTAACTGAATTAAAACCTGATTGTGTTATCGTTACAACTATGAGCCTACTTGTAGATGTAGAAGATGCTCTAATGGTATGTGCAAAATGTGGAGTTAATGCAATTACTACTTGTGAAGAAGCGTTTTATCCAATGAACTCTAACCCTACTTTAACAGAACAGATTGATAAACTTGCTAAAGAGAATAATTGTACAATTACAGGTAGTGGTTACCAAGATGCTTTTTGGGGTAATTTAATTACTACTCTAGTAGGTTCAAGTCATAATATCACTAAGATAAAAGGAAGTTCTTCTTATAATGTAGAAGACTATGGTATCGCTCTTGCTAAAGCTCATGGTGCAGGCCTTACTAAAGAAGAGTTTGAGGAACAAGTAGCTAAAGCCGATGAAATAAGTGATGAAGAAAGAAGGAAAGTAATAGAAAGTGGTACTTATTCTCCATCATATATGTGGAACGTTAATGGATGGCTTTGTGATAAACTAGGTCTAACTGTAGTAAGTCAACGTCAAAAATGTGTTCCTCAGTTTAATGATTATGATATTGAATCTAGTACTTTAGGTATGACTGTTAAAGCTGGTATGGCTACAGGTATGAGTGCCGTTGTTACAACAGAAACAAAAGAAGGAATTACTCTAGAAACAGAATGCATTGGTAAAGTTTACAATAAAGATGAATTTGATAGAAATGAGTGGACCATCTATGGTGAACCTGATACAACTTTAGTAATTGAAAAGCCAGATACAGTAAGATTAACTTGTGCAGCCATTGTTAATAGAATTCCTGATGTAATTGCAAGCGAAGCTGGCTTTATTCCAACATCACGTATGGGAGAATTAAAATACATAAAAGAATCTAATAATTAAAATATCCACAATATCTGTGGAAAAAGTAAAGATGTTAGTTTGAAGCTAGCATCTTTTGAATATTTGATTTGACGTACAAGAAAAATACCCATATAATATCATTAAAGAAAAGAGGAATTATAATGAGACTTAGTAGATTAAATGTTAAGAAGATTAACTTAAATGATATTGATAAGAACTATTCAGGACAAGATATTTTAATGAAATTAGGAGAATTATACCAATATGAAAGTGGTATTTATGGCTATGGAAATCTTTGGACTAAATTAGAGCGAATAGTTGAAAATATCATCATTGAGGAATTAGATAAAGTAGGTTGTGTTCAAGTAGAGTTTCCCAAACTTCAACCTAAAAAAATATGGGAACAATCCAATAGATGGGATATGTACACAAAAGAAGGAGATATTATGTTTACTCTAGATAATAATCTAGGAGAATATGGTCTTGCTCCTACAGCAGAAGAATGTGCTACCTTATTCGGTGCTAATAGACTTACTTCATATAAAAACTTACCAGCGGTATATTATCAAATTGGTGAGAAGTTTAGAAAAGAAATAAGAACTAGAGGATATCTTTTTAGACCAAGAACTTTTGTCATGATGGATGCCTATTCTTTTGATAAAAATGAAGAAGGTATGAAAAAGACTTATGACTTAATGCATAAAGCTTATCTAAACATCTTTAAGCGTCTTGGTATTAAAATAATACCTACTGTAAGCGATAATGGAGTAATTGGAGGAAGTGTAGCTGAAGAATTTCAAGCAGCTACTAAACTTGGAGAAGATACTATTCTTTATGATGAAGACCAAAATATAGGTATTAATAAAGAAGTATTAGAATTTTCTAATAAAGATGAGTACTTAAAACAACTAAATATTACAGACACTAGTAAATTAAAAGAATATCAAGCAGTAGAGTTAGGTAATAACTTTCAATTAGGAACAAAATATTCTGAAAGTATGAAACTTTATTATACAGATGAAAATGGTGATCAAAAACCATATTATATGGGATGTTATGGAATAGGTCTAGGCAGAATCATTGCCTGCATAATAGAAAATAATGTTATTAGAGAAAACGATAAAGTAAAAGGATTCACTCTACCTTATAAAATCGCCCCATACAAAGTACAAATAATATATAATGAAAATAATAAAGAGAAAGCAGAGTCCTTATATCAAGAATTAATTGATAACAATATAAATGCCATAATTGATGATAGAGAAAATTTAACTATTGGTAATAGAATCAATGATGTCTATGTTCTAGGTACTCCTAAAATGATTATATTAGGTAATAAATTTGATGGAGAAAATTATGTGATTGAAAATACCAAGGATAAATCTACTGAGACAATACCTATAGAAAAAATTGTAAAATACTTAAAAAATTAATAAGTCATAACATATTATATATAATTATGAGGTGAAATATATGTATGAAATAGATTATAAAAATACTGTAAAAAATTATACAGTAGGGATAATATTTTTTGTAGTTGGCTTAATATTATTTATTGTCTTTTCTATTTTTGCTTTTTCTGGACCAATAAAAAAAGCTAGTATGGACCAAGAAACGATAGCGACTAAAGTAGAATCAAATTGTAGATATGATAATGAAGGAGACTACATGTGTTCCCCTATATACTATTTTGAAGTAGAAGGAAAAAGTTATGAATGCCAATCTTCATTTTCATCAAGTACAATACCTTCAAGTGATAATAATAAAGTTTATTATAGGTCTAATAATCCTAGTAATTGTGTAACTGATTATGAAGCTAATACTTCTATAATATTATATTTATTTATGCTCTTACCATTAATTTTCATAATAATGGGACTTATTAATATTGTTAAATTAATCAAGAAAATAAAACGCTTGAAAAAACTAGCAAATGAGGGAGTATTAATAAAAAATCTTCCTTATACAATGGAAAGTTCTAATATTTCACTTAATGGTAGAGCTTTAAAACAAATAGCAATAGAATATAATACTCCAAAAGGAGAAACTCTTCATTTAAAAAGTGATGCTAGATTTGATCATAAAGAAATCGATACTGATGGGGCAGTAGATTTATTAATAGATCCAAATGATTATACTAATTACTACATAGACTTTAACATTTATCAAAAATAAAAGGCTCTTTTTTAGAGCTTTTTTACTTTAAAATAATATTTTTCTCAATGCCTTAGCAATATCTTCTTTATCTTCACATTCTTTATAAATACCATCTTCACCAATTATCGTAGCTAAATGTTTTCCCTTACCAATTTTAGATAAGTCATTAGCAACAATATAGTCTGCTTTATTTTTTTCTCTTAAACTAGATGCAACATTAAGTAATTCTTCTTTAGAAACTCCATCAAGTAATTTAAAGCCAATTAATTTTACATCAGGATCAAATTCTTTAATACTACTGATTACTTTAGGTGTAAGTCCTAATTTCACCATTAAATTATCTTGATATGAAGAAATTTTATGAGTATTATCTGTAATAACATCAGGATTCTTAATAACATCTAAAATATATTTTTCTAACATCGCTTTATCTAAATTTTTATTATATATTTTATTTGCAATTAAACTAGCAAGTTGTTCTCCTGTAATAGCATATTCTCCATAATAATCTCCAACCGCCGCAGAATGAACTACTCCATAAATATCATTATTAGTAATGATATCTCTTAAAGCTTTCAATAAGTCTAAAGCTGATTCTATTTGTACTAACTCTAACTTTTCACTTTCTATCTTTGGCTTATAAGCAAGCTTGGGTGAAATATAATATAGTTTTCCTAATCTTTCATCCTTCAATAATTCATCTGCAACAATTGTCCCTAAAGCTCCTGTTGACATATTAGTAATTTTCATAACTGCATCAATCTTCTCATTAGTAGGACCACTTGTTACAATTATATTTCTTTTGGTAATATTTTCTATTTTCTTATCTTTATTTAAAGAAAAATCAGTAATAGGCCATGTAACAAATAGCCTAGGTTCTTCTGTTTTTATAAAATCACTATTTTCAATATACATTTTTCTTCCTCCTTAATTGCATTATACTAAAGAAAATGATATAAATATAATATATATTATTTATATTAAACATAAGGAGTGGTAATCTGAAAAATAAAATTAAATTTATTTTAGGAAAAAAACTAAAAAAGGGCAGACTTCCCCTTACCCCAATAAAAGTCAAAATTTAACTACTTGAAATAGAGGCATTTTGATTAACTACTTCTAGTATTTCATCAGATGTAAGACCTAAAGAAAGTAATTGTTTAAGAGATTGTTTAAAGTTGTTTTTGGTATATTTTATTCTATCTTTGTCAGAGGTTTCGTTAGATGCTAAATCACGAGGATTCCAAGTCTCTCCAGTAGATAGCATATGATAGATAGCAACTAAAATCTTTCTAGCAATAGCAATGGTGGCACGTTTCTTACCACGACGTTTAGAAATTTTGTTAAACTTATTAGCATAGTAAGTGTTAGTTTTATCTTTAACAGCACAGTGTGCGACCTCAACTAAGCAAGGTTTAAGATAAACACCAGCACGAGAAATTTTAACAGATTTCTTTTTACCAGCAGATTCATTACAACCAGGGGCAAGACCAGCCCAAGAAGTGAGTCTGTAGTGATTAGAAAATTGTGACATATCAGTTCCTATTTCAGAAATGATGGTAATTGCAGAATTTCTATCAACACCAGGAATAGTCATAAGAAGATTAATATAATCTTCATAAGGAACAACTAAAGTATCAACAGTTTCTCTTAAATCATTAATTTCGTTAGTTAAATAATCAATGTGATCTTTGATATGTTTAATTCTTAGTTTTTGTTCAAAAGTAAAAGTAATACCAGTAATAGAAGATATAATGT
>CALVQY010000066.1 GCA_944358355.1 uncultured Bacilli bacterium
TCTTGAGTCTCTTCTTCTTTCATATCTGTTGCTTCATTTATTTCAGAAGATGTTTCTTGAGTCTCTTCTTCTTTCATGTCTGTTGTTTCTTCTGTTTCAGAAGTAGTGTCTAGACCATCATCTTCACTCATATCTGTTTCTTCATCAGTATCAGAAGTAGTGTCTAGACCGTCATCTTCACTCATATCTGTTTCTTTATCAGTATCAGAAGTAGTGTCTAGACCATCATCTTCACTCATATCCGTTTCTACATCAGTATCAGATGCTGTATCTAGACCCTCATCAACATTTATATCTGAAGAAGTAGCAAAGTCTGTGTCTGAACTCATATCTGAACTTGTATCCATACTAGCATCTGAAAATTCATCATTCATAGATTTCAATCCTTTCCATAGGTACAAAAGTGTTATAAAAATTAAACTTTAATTCACTGTACCATTTTATATTATTTATTAAACTCTGAACTTATTGTTTTCGCTGCTGCTATTTTAGAAAATGGTATTTTTGTATTATATATTATTTTCCTTAAAAAATGTACTTTGGTACAGCATTCTAATTTAGTACTTGTACTGCCACCTTTATATTTCATAATCATTTCAGGAATTTTCTTATATACTTCATTTAATTTATTTCTGTCATTACTTTCTTCATTAAATGCTGATACATAAATTCTTCTAGCGTATTCTTCAGCTTCTGCTTTTAACATATAATCGCAACCATTATTACAACATCCTGCATACTTACACTCTAAATATGTTTTCAACATATCCTTCTTATCATTCCAGTATGTTGATTTTTCGGCTATTTCTTCATCGCTGATTGTTGTTCTAATATTTAATTTTTTTCTATAGTCCTCTGTCACTAACTCTTCTGGTTCTTCAAGACCATTCATATAGAAAAACGCTTCTCCTGGTCTTAATTTAGCAAGTCTTTCAACTTGAACTTCCTTCATATCTGTACAATTTCCAAGAATTGTTCTATCATTTTTTTCTACTAAGTTAAAAGCTAATTTAATATTAGTAAGCTTTACAACATCGTTTGTAACTTTTTCTGGCGATTGGTCGGCAATTACTATTCCCACTCCTAAAGATCTAATTTCTGCTAGCATTCTTGTTAGGAGTTTTTTTGCTACTGCACTTGGATTCGCCTGTCCTTCCATCGTATCACTACTTGCTGCTAATAAAACATGAGCTTCTTCTAATAATAACAAATTCTTTAATTCACCTGTTCCAATAAAATTACTATTTACATAAGATTGAATGCTTAGTAATAATAGAGCAATTATTAATGATTTTTGTTCTTCGTTTTCTATTGCTGCAAGTTCAATTACTGTTGGTTTTTTTAACAAGTCTTCAATAGGAATTGTATTATAATTTCCAAATAATCGTACTAAGCTTTTAAATCTTACATACCCAGCTTTACCAATATTTGCTGCATCTCCTCTATAACCTATTCTTTCAAACACTTCAATAAATGTCTTTAAAAAATCTTCCATCGTAAAGATATCTGCCCCATCATCTGTTGTATAATGTGGTAACCAACCAGCTTTTGCATAACACTCATCTAGGGTATCTTCAAATATTTTGTCTAGTGGTGTTACCATTGACACAGCAGCGGAAAAAGCCGTCTTTAAAACTGTTTTATAACTTTGCAACTTAACATTTTTAGGTGGTATGAATGGATTTAATATATATGGAGAAATAAAATCCTTTCCTGGAGTAAATACTTGTAAATCTGGTATACTATCAATCATTGCTCTATATTCATTTTTAGCTGGTTCTATTACCAAAAATGGAATATTATGTTCTTTCCATATTCTATCTAATAAACTAACAGAAAATGTTGTCTTACCACATCCAGGAGTTCCTACAATTAACATATGTTTTGTTAAATCACCTAGAGAAAATCCTATTTTATCTCCATTCGATGAACTCTTTAAAGTTCCTACCATGATATCGCCATTATTTATTACCTTTTTATTATATTTTCTAGCACCTTTATCTGCTTTACTTATATTTACTCCAGCGGCAAGATCATTATCTCCATAAGGTATTCTAAAAAACTCACTTGCTTCTTCACTTGTTACTATAAATGGAAGCCTTCCAAGTTGTGAACTTGTAAATACTGGATTTTCCATGTTCTTGTCCATTATAATTTCATTTATAACCCAAGGTAATGAAGAAAAATATTCTTTTACGTCAAGTTCATAATTTCCAATTTCTAACTTTTTTAATTTAGCATATTCTCTTTTTTCTTTACTTCCACCAATACTAAGTTCTCCACTTACTCTATTTGTAATATTATTTATATTATTGAAATCTGAACATATTAAAATATTATATGCAAATAAAACACCATATTTATTTGATTCATAATATTGATATATTGCTGATGGCTTTTCTGCTAATATATTTGGTGGAGCTCCTTCTGGTCCTGGAACTCCTTTACTGATTATATCTAACGTACTACTATATTGTTCCATATTACTAATTTCATTTTGGCTAAATAACGTTGGTATTAAGTCAATTATAATCGCAGAATCTGGATATTGCATTAAAGTAGATATTATTTTTGTAAAGTTACAATCCTGTATAGGTAATTTGTCAAATGTAAAACATTGAGGCAAGTAAGCACTTTGTATATTTTCCATTCTATAATCTTTAGTTATAACTCTTTTTTCTTTACATTCAATTTCTTTTATTTCATTTAATATATTTTCTTTATTTTCAATTTCTGACAAGGTATATTTATTAATTGCAAGAACCGATTTAATAGCATTTTTTAATTCTTGCAATCTAGATTTAAGATATTCTTTTTCACGAGAAATTCCTCTCAATATAATATATATTTTTACGTTTGCTTTATATGTTTGATTTTTTACTTCTTCTGATTTAAAAATTAATTCGATTGAATAGTCTTGATTTTGATATTGACTAGTAAAATCTTGTTTACAACCGAAAAAAAATTCTGTTAGCATCGTTTCAAATTCTTTTTTATGCCTTTGTGAAAAATCTTTTTCTTCTGATGATTCTCTTATAAGTATTGATATGTCTGGTATTTCATTGATTTCAAATATATCTATTCCATTAAATTCACCATCCGCTAATTCAGTTATTATACATCCATTATTTTTCATCTTTCTTTCCCCTTAATTTTTGTAAATATATTTTTATTTTACCATCTTTTTACTTCATTGTGTAGTATTTTAAACTAATTTGTCATAAGTATATATAAGCATATTTTTTTACACAATATAGGTAGAGATTTTAATATTTTTTAATAAGATATAAGAAAAGAAGCAATAATACATTTTATTAACTTCTTCCATTCAATATATACAATTATTTTTCTTCCATCTTTTTATCTCTTATTAGATTACGCATTGCAAATATTTGATCTGCAATTTCTTTCTTATCAACAGAGCCTTCTGTAAAAGTTCTAAAGGTTCCACTATAATCTGTTCCAGATAAAACAATAGAAACATATTCATTAATATATCTAATATACTGTTTTTTCTTTGAAGAAAATTGCTTATCACATACTTGTGATGTTGAAACTGCTTCGATATCTTTATAGAAGAATTCATTTGTTCCAGATTCATACACAAAACCTGTTGCAATATCTACATTTTCCCAATATATATATAATTGAGAGTCCCCAAAGAAATAAACTGTATTATGTACTAAAGTATATCTTAATTTATCATCAGAACCAACTTTAACAAAAAACTTTGGATCATCATCATTTTCAATTAATTGTTTTTGTGCATTCTTTTTATTTAACATTCTTCCAAAGAAACCTTTTGTATTTTGCTCAAATTCGATTTTATCTGATGCAGTTATAACTCTTGATGCCATACCAGATGTTATTATCGGATCTATTAAAGAAACTTGTTCTTCTACAATACCTAATCTTTCTAATGCTCTTTTTTTAGATTGCTCTTCTTCATAAGCCATAGCTTTATCCACATCTTCCTCATGAGTAAAATCAGTAAGGTATCTATTGTAAAACCATATGGCTACTGCAGCAACAATAGCTATAACTCCTATCATTGTAAAGAATCCATTTGGTATAAATAAACATACTATACCAGCAACAAGTACTTTTAGTGGTACTCCTGATCTTCCACTACCAAAATATGGCCTAATATTACTACGGTTTAAATTCTTTTTCATTTTTACTACATCCTTCCTTTTAATTTAATTATTTTTAATATTGATAACTAGATTGACAAATTTTCATCAAAATCATCTATTTTTAAAACCTCTGCAAGTATTCTTATATCTTCCTGAGTTACTAAGCCTGAAGCTCTTTGCAACTCTTCTACATAACTTGGTTCTTGCTTTAACCTTTTTAATTGATAATAATCATATTTTAAATATGCAATAAAATAGCTAAATATTCCTCTATCTTCTATCATTCTAGCTGTATTAGTTAAATCAATTGCTTTATCAACAACCTGCCTTGTTTGAAGAAAAGGTCTTTTACCCTTTAACAAACATACAGCATCCCAAAAGTAAACTTCTGGGTTATCTATATTTTCTTCAATAGCTTTATTAAATTTTTCTTCTGCCTTATCATAAGCATTTAATTTTAATAGACACATTCCCATTGATAAATTAATTTCTGGATTATCGGGATTTTTTTCAAGTGCTTTTTGATATGTATTTTTATAATTGTTAAGAGATTTCATATCCATACCATATATGTTATTAAACGTAGTAATTACTACTGGTCTGCCACAAACTTTGCAATTTTTAGCAGATGTGTCAACTGGTGCACCACATCCAGGACAAGTAATATTTATAACTTCTACTGCCATTATATTCTTCCTCCTGTTAATTCTGACAAGGTTATAATAACATACTTCGACAAGAATTGCAATATGAAAGTGTTACTATTCACAACGCTAAATAGTTTTCTTATAAACTAAACAAGCATCTTTAGTATATTCAGGATATTTTCTTAAACTCTTCTTTTCATAACTAACAATAGATGGAAAATATTCATAACTATAATTTTCTATAGAAAAAACATTATCTCTAATTTCTTTATTATTAATACCAGCACTTCCATGATTTCTCATAACAGTATAGATATATCCCATAATTATAATACCATTATCCTTTAATTTACCCTGATAATTATTCATTATATAATCTCTAAAATACTGAAGTGCTATTTCTGCTTTATCATAAATATTACTACAAGTAACTCCTCCATCAAATATAGAATCAGCATATTGAACAAGATTAGAAAAGTACATCAAATCATAATTTTTAGTTAAAGTTAAATCTTTAATATCTTTATTTATAAAAGTTATTTTTATAGTTTTAGATAACTCCTTCATTTTTTCATAGTTTTTATCATCTAAATAATAAATAGTTTTTTCTAAAGTAGGACGTGAATTTTCATAACTTGTAAATAAGCGACCATCTTCTCTTATTATTAATCCCTTATATTCATCATATAATTTAGTCCAAAACTCATAACTATCTCCATTTAAATAGGGGACTATTTTATCAAAAGATTTCTCATTAAAAGAAAGCATTCTAACTCCTTGTGAATATTTATAATTACAAAAATAG
>CALVQY010000067.1 GCA_944358355.1 uncultured Bacilli bacterium
ACTCACTTCGTTCGCCCTTGATTTTTTATTAAAAGAATAGTTCTTTTTATGATGTCTCCTAAATGGGGTTCACATCACTCTTGATAAAGTTTATAATCAAATTTACTCTCTTCTTTCCAAATACTCATAATAACCACCTTTATATGCCTTATCTTAAAACTTTAGTCTTTTCATCTTCCCTAGTTAAATTATTATAACTACCACCACTTATATATTTAGCATAATTAACATAAGCATAATTTCTATCAACGAATCCTTCTATACCACTACATGTACCTGTCTGAGAAAATTGATACATTCCATAACTACCATTATAATTTATATCACACAATTCATCATTATTAACAACATCAGCCTCAGGACTATATTTATATTTAGCAATCCAAATAGCATATTCATTAGACAATTCGCCAGTTGGATCTATGGCATTAAGACCATTTTCATTAGAATATATACCACAGTAATATCCATGTTCTTCTAAAACACTAGCCCATGCTTTAAAGTTCTTAACTATCTGTGTAGGATTATCTTTAAAGAACTCTTGTGATGATACTTTCTTACCATCTTCATCATATAAAGGCTCTCCTTCTATTGGCTCAATATCATAATAAATAGGCCATGTTGGATTAATATTGTATTCTTTAGCAAACTTTAAAAACTTATAACCCTCTATTCTTGCTTGATCTTCTGTTACTGCACGAGAATACATATAGATTCCATAAGGTATATCATTCTCTTCACAGCCCTTAACATTTCTTAAAAAATAATCATCTAACTTACTTAATTTACCTTCTAAAGTATCTCCATCTTTTTGATAACTCATATTATAAGCATCATACATTCTTATAATAGCATAATCGACATTGTCGTTTTTAACCTTTTTCCAGTCTATTTTACCTTGATGTTCTGATACATCTATTCCTGAATAAACAGACTTTTCTTCTTTTTCTTCCGAAGTTTCTTCTACAGTATATTTAGAAGTATCTTCTCCCATTAATTCAAGATATAATTGATATGCTAAAGAAGAATTACGATTCATAATTTCCTCATATTTAGCATCAGTAAGTTCCAAAGTTAT
Organism: uncultured Bacilli bacterium; assembly: GCA_944358355.1. GTDB lineage: Bacteria > Bacillota_I > Bacilli_A > RF39 > UBA660 > Onthousia. Next base: position 1,079 of record CALVQY010000067.1, read on the forward strand.
ATTAAGAATATCCCCTGCTACTATTGCATCACTAGTAAGATTATTCTCATTCTTAATAGCATCTATACTAGTACCTAAATATCTAGCAATAGAAGATAAGTTCTCACCCTTCTCTATAATATAATCAACTGTTTTAGTAGTAGTAGAATTAAGTGAAAATATCTCTACTTCTTTTCCATAATTACCAGCAATAGCTTTATCACTTCTAAGAGCTCTATCCATTCTAATTAAAGCATCTTCTGATAAACCAAATTCTTCACTTATAGATTCTTTTGTATCCCCCACTTGAATAGTATAAACTTGATAATTATCAGCATTATCTAAATCTGTTTTAATTGTAACTTCTTGTCCTTCTAATAATGTATCATCTAAATCTTTATTCCATTTCTTTAAATCTTTAATATCAATATCTAATTTATCAGCAAATTCTTCCATAGTTGTATCTTCTTTAGTAACTAAAGTTATTTTTTTAGACTCATTAATTAAATAGGCAACTCCCCCAATTGCCATAGTTGATATAATTGCAACAGGTATTATTTTATATCTAGTTTTCATACAAAACTCCCCCTTTTAAAGTAGCATTATTATATCATAAAAAAGCTATTTTGTCAAAAAAAGTATTTAGACATCTCTAAATACTAATCATTATTATTTGTAAAACTTACAAATCTATCAATCTCACTATCATCTAAATCAGTCTTAGATAAAGATTCAAACAATTTCTTTTGATCTCTTGATAATCTTTTAGGTGTAATTACCTTAAAGATAACATACATATCTCCAGTCTTTCTACTAGTAGAATCTTTTATTCCTTTACCTTTAAGTCTTTGTTTATCCCCACTATCTATACCACTACTTATAGTAAGTTTAACATTACCATAAATAGTAGGTATTTCTTTCTTACATCCTAGAACTGCTTCAGCCATATTTATAGGTACTTCCAAATAAATATCAAGTCCATCTCTTTTAAAATATTTATGCTCTTTTATATGAAACTCTAAGTATAAGTCACCTGATGCTCCACCATTTTCACCACTGTTTCCTTTACCCGGTACTCTAAGTCTTTCTCCATTATCGATACCACTAGGTACACTAACAGTAATAGTCTTACGAGCTTTAACACTTCCTTTACCGTGACATTTACTACATACTTCTCTATAAGTCTTACCTTTACCCCCACAATCTGGACAAGTAGTTTTTGTCATAAAAGAACCAAGTATCGTTCTCTGTTCACTAGTAATAGTTCCACTACCATGGCATCTAGAACATGTCTCTTCATGGAAGCCACCTTTACCATCACATTTATCACATTCTGCTACAACATCTAAATCAAAATCTTTCTCACATCCAAAAACAGCTTCTTCAAATGTAAGATCAACTTGCATTAAAATATCAGAGCCTCGTCTTGTTCTACTACTACTTCTTCTACTACTAGAGCCACCAAAACCAAAACCTGCCCCAAATAAATCATCAAAAATATCACCTAAATCACTAGCATCGAAACCAAATCCTGCTCCATTAAATCCACCAAAGCCAGAACCAGCTCCGTTTCCATTTACACCAGCATGACCAAATTGATCATATTGCCTACGTTTATTATCATCAGAAAGCACTGAATAAGCTTCTTGTACTTCTTTAAATTTCTCTTCAGCATTCTCTTCTTTACTTATATCAGGATGATATTTCTTAGCAAGCTTCCTAAAAGCACTTTTTATTTCATCTTTACTAGCACTTTTAGAAACTCCCAACACTTCATAATAATCTCTTTTTGTTGCCATAAATTCACTTCCTCTCTTTTTAACTATTTATTAGTTAATGATGCAAATTTCTCTAATGTTTCCTTAAACATTTCCATTGTTTCGTCAAATACTTTTGTATCAGTTAAATCAATATCTATTATTTTTAACACTTCTAATGGATAATCTCTTCCTCCACTCTTTAAGAATTCTATATATTTTTCTTTAAATTTAGGAGTATTATTCAAGATATTTTTAACAATATAACTTGCAATAGATAATCCCGTTGCATACTTATAAACATAAAATGGTGTATAGAAATGAGGAATTCTTAAAGCTTCATATCTAACTTCATCATCAACAACTACATTAGGACCAAAATATAATTTATTTAATTCATAGTAATAATTACAAATATTATCACTAGTTAATATTTCTCCCTTATCAGTTAATTCATGAATATATTTCTCAAACTCTGCAAACATAGTTTGTCTAAAGATTGTCGCTTTAAACAAATCAAGACGTTCATTTAAAATAGCAACCTTCTCATCTTCTGAATCAGCATTTTCTTCCATATAATAAGAAAGTAATAATTCATTAACAGTTGATGCTATCTCTGCTAAGAAGATAGGATAAGAAGAATTTTCATAAGAATTATAGTGATTAGAAAAATATGTATGCATAGAATGTCCTAATTCATGCGCTAAAGTAGATACATCGTTATATTCATTAGTATAATTAAGTAATACAAAAGGTTTAGTATCATAACTTCCTGAAGAGTATGCACCACTTCTTTTATTTAAATTAGGGTACTTATCAATATATCCTTCCTTAAAAGCTTTATCTAACTCTCTACTATATTCATCACCTAAAACACTTAAAGCATCACTAACTAATTTTTCTCCCATATCAAAACTATATTTTTTATCGATATCGTTAACTACTTGTGCATAACCATCATATAGATGAAATTCATCTAATCCTAACATTTTTTTCTTCACATCAAAGTATTTATAAAGAGTAGGCAAATTATCATGTACTACTTTAATTAAGTTATTATATAGACTAACTGGAATATAATCATCAAACAAACTTGCTTCGATACTTGAATTATAGTTTTTTAATTTACAAGATACAGATAAAGCTTCACAAGTAGCCGCTAAAGTAGAAGTTAAAGTGTTTTTAAAGTTACCATATACTTTATGATAGTTAATAAAAGCATCTTTTCTTACTCTTCTATTTTTTGAATATAGTAAAGTACTATAATTACTAGAAGTAAGTTCTATTTCTTTATCATTTTCATCTTTAATATTACCAAACTTCATATCTGTATCCATTAAATAATCTGCTGTATCACTACTACTATCTAAAACTTTAGAATAAGCTGATATTATATGTTCCTCTTCTTTAGTTAAAGTATGTTCTTTATATCTTAAGATATCTAATATTGTATGTCTATAATCTTTAAGTTCTTTTTCTTTATCAAGATAACTTATAATAGTCTCTTTATCTTTTTCAAGTATCATAGGAACAACAAAAGATGTAGCTTCATTATAATACTGATATAAGTTATTAATTTTACCATAAAGCTCTTGATAAGTAGAGTTTCCTGTATCTTCATCATATTTACGAGCTGAATATGTAGATAGTTTACCCATTAATCTAGAAGTATTACTATCAAGTAAAAGAAAATCTTTAAACGCTGTACTATTATTTAAAAATGTATTTTGCATTTCTTTTAGTTTATTGATATTACTTTTAGCAAGGTCATAGTCTTTATTATATTCTTCTAGCGATTTATAGATACTTTCCAAATCCCATTTATCTACTTCTTTTACTTCTTCTCTTTTTAATAGTTTATCCATATTATTACCGGCAAGAAGTAGTCCTAAATATAGCACTACTTCTTACTTTTCCTTTCTATTCTTTTATTTTTCTTCAAAGTCTGCATCTTTTACATCATCTTTTTTATCTGATGTATCTTCACTATTGTTAGCATTTGCTTGGTTTTCTTTTTGAACATTTTCATAAACTTTAGTAGCAAGTGCCATAGCTTTCTCTTGTAATTTATCTTTCTTAGCTTTAATATCATCTAAATCATTCTTAGATAATGCTTCTCTTAAGTCTTTAATTAAGTCTTCAGCTTCCTCTTTCTCTTTTTTATCAACTTTATCTCCTAAATCTTTTAATGATTTCTCAGTTTGGAATACAAGTTGTTCAGCTTCATTCTTAAGGTCAGCTTCTTCTTTACGTTTCTTATCAGCTTCTTTATTTTCTTCAGCTTCTTTTCTCATCTTTTCAATCTCTTCATCAGATAGATTTGTAGATGATGTAATTGTAATAGATTGTTCTTTGTTAGTACCAAGATCTTTAGCAGTAACATTAACAATACCATTAGCATCTATATCGAATTTAACTTCAATTTGTGGTACTCCTCTTGGTGCAGGTGGAATATTTGTAAGTTGGAATCTACCAAGTGTTTTATTATCAGCAGCCATACTTCTTTCACCTTGTAATACGTGCACGTCAACAGCAGGTTGATTATCAGCAGCAGTTGAGAACACTTCTGATTTACTTGTTGGAATAGTAGTATTTCTTGGAATTAATACTGTCATAACTCCACCAAGTGTCTCTATACCAAGTGATAATGGTGTAACATCAAGTAATACGATATCATTAACATCACCTGTTAAAACACCACCTTGAATAGCAGCACCCATAGCAACTACTTCATCAGGGTTAACTTCACGAGATGGTTCCATACCAAGTTC
>CALVQY010000068.1 GCA_944358355.1 uncultured Bacilli bacterium
TGCTAGAAAGCAGATGAATATTTTAGTTAATAATAAAGGAATTAAAGATTTAGAATTATTAGAAGAAAAATGATATAAATATTTTATGCTATTAAAAACATATAATTTAATGGGTGCTTATAATGATAAGAAAATATAAAGTTCTTTTTTTAATTATGTTTATAGTTTTACTGATGTCTTTACAGTTTGTTGATGCTAAGATTAAACACAAAAAGACTTTAACTGGAAAAGTTGTAACAATTGATGCTGGTCATGGAGGCCGTGACTCAGGTACTACTTATGGTAATCTTTATGAAAAGGATCTTAATTTAGAGATATCTAAAGTATTAAAGAAGATATTGAAGAAAAAAGGTGCAACTGTTTATATGATAAGGGAAGATGATAGTGATTTATCTAGTCGTTGGGATAGTGCTAAGAAACGTGGAGATTTATATAGAAGAATATTAAAGATACAAGAGAATAAAAGTGATTTATATTTATCTATTCATATAAATTATCATTATTATAGCAGTGTTAGTGGAGCGGAAGTTTTATATCATCCTATTAATCCAAATAATTTAGTGTTAGCAGAATCTATTATGAATGAGTTTAAAAATGATTTAAATACTGATAGAAAGGTTATTAAGACTAATTTATATCTTTATTCTAATACAAGGGTACCTGGTGTTTTAATAGAATGTGGCTTTATATCTAATCCTAATGAAAGGTATTTATTACAAAAAGAAAGTTATCAAGAAAAACTTGCTAATTCTATTACTAAAGGGGTAGAAAATTATTTTAAAAAGATAAAATAATAATTTTGTATTTTTTGGAGTTGTACTCCAAATTTGTCAAAAACATCTATCTTAATTTTAAAAACTGTGCTATACTGTTTTTAGGTGGTGCATCAGTCATGAAATATATTAATAGAACTTTAGAAAATACTCTTTCAAATTATATTGGTAAATATCCTGTTATTATGATTACAGGTCCTAGACAAGTAGGTAAAACTACTTTATTAAACTATTTATCTAGTATATCAAAACAGAAAATTAATTTTATAAGCTTAGATGATATGATAGTAAGGGCACAAGCTAATGAAGATCCAGAGCTCTTTTTGAGAACTCATGAAACTCCTTTGGTTATTGATGAATTCCAATATGCTCCTAATTTATTATCTTATATTAAAATGAATGTTGATGAAGCTAGAAAAAATGCAATGTTTAATAATGGTAAAGAAGTGGGGACACTTTATTATTTAACGGGAAGTCAAATCTTTCATACTATGAAAAATGTGTCAGAATCATTATCTGGTCGTGTTGGGGTTTTCGATTTGTTTGCTTTTTCTAATAGAGAAATAAATAGTTTTAAAGAAGAACAATTTATTCCTGATATTAATTTATTAAAGAGAAAAGAACCTTTAAAAAGGTTAAGCATAAATAAAATTTTTGAAAATATATTAAGAGGTAGTTATCCAGATGTAAGACTTGATAAAGAGATGATAGTAGAACACTATTATAGTAGTTATATACGTACATATATTGAAAGAGATGTTAGAGAATTAATCAAAGTTAAAGATGAAAATAAATTTGTTAAATTCATTACAACTTTAGCAGCTAGAACAAGTGGTGAATTTAATGCTAATGAAATAAGTAGTGATGTAGGTATAGATAATAAAACTGTAGAAGAATGGTTATCAATTTTAAAAAATACAGGTATTATTTATTTATTACAATCTTATACTAATAATAATGTTTCAAGAGCGATTAGAAGACCTAAAATATATTTTATGGATACAGGACTTGCTTGTTATTTAACAGGATATACTAATAGAGAAATATTAGAGAAAAGTTCTTATAGTGGAGCTATTTTTGAAACATTTATAGTTAGTGAAATTATAAAATCTTATACTAATAATGGAATTGATCCTAGAAGACATTTATATTTTTATAGAGATAGTAGTGGTAAAGAAATAGATTTATTAGTTACTATTAATAATTATGTTTATCCTGTAGAGATTAAAAAGAGTAGTAATCCAGGTAATAAATCTATTAAGAATTTTGATGTTGTTAATAAGTTTGGAATGAATGTAGGTAGTGGTATTGTTTTATGTTTATGTAAAGAGATACTAGCGATAGATGATAATAATTATTATGTTCCAATAGAATATGTATAAAATAGGTGAAGTATATATGAGAAGACGATTTGCTAATTCTGCTAATAATGGTATTAATGAGTTTTATCAAAAAAGAATTGAAAATGATTATTTTAGTGGTTATGTATGCTATTTAAAAATGAAGAATGTGATTAAACCTCTAAAAGTTAATGATGGAGAGTTTCAGGCTTGTCTTTTAGATGAAAATTATGAGTGGTTAGAATTATATCCTGATAATGAAAACTATGCAATTACAATAATGTTTGATGATAATAATAATTTAATAGAATATTATTTTGATATAGCAAGAGAAGTGGGAATTTTAAATGGTATGCCTTATGAAGATGATTTATATTTAGATATGCTTATAAAACCTGATGGTAGTTATTTAGTATTAGATGAAGAAGAACTTATTGATGCTTATAATTCTTTGAATATTACTAAAGAAGAATTGGATATGGCTTATAATACTTTGGAAAAGTTAAAAGAAAAATATGTTAATAATTTTGAAGAATTAACTAAATTAACTGATTTAATATATCGAGAGTTTGTTAATAAAGATAAATCATTATAAGTATTGGTAGAGGTAGGTTATGAAAAAGATAAGAATTTTATTATTAATTATTTTATGTTTATTAGTAGTAGGATGTGCTAATCCTTTTGTAGAAAGTGATGATAAGACTAGTGTTTCTACTTTTAGTGGGGATACTTTAAGAGTTAATTATATTGATGTAGGACAAGGTGATTCTATTTTTATAGAGTTGCCTAATAAAGAGACTATGTTAATTGATGCAGGTGAAGCATATGAAGTGGACAATGTTATTAACTATCTTAATAATTTAGGTATTACAAAGATAGATTATGCAGTTGGAACTCATCCTCATACTGACCATATTGGAGGATTAGAGGAAGTTATTAATACTTTTGATGTAGGCTCTATTTATATGCCTAAAGCTAGTTCTACTAGTAATACTTATCTTGATTTACTTACTACTATTAGTAATAAAGGCCTTAAAGTTAAGACTGCTAAGAGTGGGGTAGTAGTTCTAAATGAAGATAATCTAAAATTAGAGTTTATCGCTCCTAATAGTGATAGTTATAGTAATTTAAATAATTATTCTGCTGTTTTAAAATTAACATATTTTGATAATACTTTTTTATTTATGGGAGATGCAGAGACTTTAAGTGAAGAAGAGATAACTAGTGAAATCAAAGCAGATGTTATTAAAGTAGGGCATCATGGTAGTGATTCATCATCAAGTGTTGAGTTTGTTAAAATGGTGAGTCCAGAATATGCAATTATTATGGTAGGAGAAGGTAACAATTATAATCATCCTTATCAGTCTATTATAGATAGATATGAAAGTGTAGGAGCGAAAGTACTTAGAACTGATTTAGATGGTAATATTGTTTGTGATAGTGATGGTAGGGAAGTTAGTTGTAAGGGCGATAAAGATTCTAGTAGTGATAGTAGTAATTCTAATAATTCTACTAGTAATATAAATCTTGTTGGTTTGACTTCTCCAGTTAGTCGTGGGAGTGATGTTACTGTTAGTATAAAAGGACTTCCTAATACAACTTATGATATAGATGTAATCTATTCTAGTGGAGAGAGTAAAGCAAGTGGTCTTGAAGATAAGACTAGTGATAGTGAAGGTAATGTTAGTTGGACTTTTAAAGTTAGTAGTAATGTTAAGCCTGGTACTTATGAAGTTAAAATTACTGATGGAAGTAGTAATGCTAGTTATAGTTTAGAGGTGACAGAATAATGGATGTAATTGTAGATAGAATTGAAGGAGATTATGCTGTTGTAGAAATAGAGAAAGGTAAGATGTGCAATTTACCAATAGAGTTAGTTCCTAATGTCAAAGAAGGGGACGTTGTTACTATAACTATTAATAAAGGTAAAACTGAAGAGAGAAAGAATACTATAGAAGAGCTTATGAATAGTGTTTTTGAATAAATAAAAAGATTACGAAAACTCGTAACTTTTTTTATACTTTTTTTCTTGTGCTAGAAAAAATAATATGATACTCTGGATGTAGAGAGATTAAATAGTTGTTTTTGATACATTAAAATAAAAACAGAGGGGGTAATGGATGCTGGAAATTAAAAAATATAATGAGACAGTATTTGAAGACATTAAACATATTGATGAATATGGTAATGAATATTGGCTAGCAAGAGAATTGCAAAATGTATTAGAATATAAAAGATGGGATAAGTTTTGTAATGTAATAAACAATGCAAAAGTAGCTTGTGATAATAGTAATTGTACAATTACAGACCATTTTTCCCATGTGGGGAAAATGGTTAATATCGGATCGAAGACTTCAAGAAGTATTATAGATTATAAGTTATCTAGATATGCTTGTTATTTAATAGTGCAAAATGCAGATCCTAGAAAAGAAAGCATCGCTTTAGGTCAAACTTATTTTGCAGTTCAAACAAGACGTCAAGAGTTAACAGAGATAGAATATTCTATGTTAACGGAAGATGAGAAAAGATTTTATCAAAGAAATTTAACTAAAAAAGGAAATTATTCTTTAAATCAAGTGGCTAAAAAAGCAGGAGTTAAGAACTTTGATAAATTTCATAATGCTGGATATAAAGGATTATATAATGGGGAAACTGCAGATGATATCGCAAAAAGAAAAGGATTAAGATATAGAGAAGAAATATTAGACAATATGGGTAGTGAAGAATTAGCTACTAATCTTTTTCGTATTTCACAAACTGAAGCAAGATTAAAAAAGGATAATATTCAAGGAGAAGGAAAGGCAAATGAGACTCATTATAATATTGGAAAAAATATTAGAGAAGTTATTGCTAAAAATGGTGGTACAATGCCAGAATGTTTACCAACCCCTAAAAAGTCTTTAAAAGAATTAGAAAAAGAGAGGAAGTATCAAGATAAATTAATAAATTTATATTAAGACTGATTAACTATGAAAAGTGATACTTTATTTGTAATGGCTGTAGTATAAAGTATATTTTTAGAGTAATTTTCACTAATTGTTCTTTTTTTTAGAATATTAATATATTTACGAAAATCCGTAACTAATTTATTACATTTTTTCTTGCTATATAGAAATTAATATGATACTCTATATGTAGGAACATTTAATAGTTGGGTGGATATCTCCTAGAAAGGAGATTTATATTATGAATAGAAAAGATTTATTAATAGTCTCTTTAATCATAATTATCCTTTTACTTATAAAGTTATTATTTTTAGCGATATAAATAAAAGCCACCTAACTCACAACTGTTGAATTAGGGGCTAATCCATAATATAAAAATTTGGAGGTCCACTCAACATGGGAATATTAAGTGTTCCTTTTCATATTGTATGAATTTTTCTTACAAATATACTATATCATAATTATTACATTTATGCA
>CALVQY010000069.1 GCA_944358355.1 uncultured Bacilli bacterium
ATCATTAACTTTTGTTCTTTAAAAGAATAAGTTCCCATTATAAATTTTTCGGGAACTTTGAATTTTATTTAACATTTTTTGCTGACGCTAAAATAATTTCTTGACAAAGATATAATCTAACTATTATAATAATGTAGATTTCAAGTCTGGAGGTGTTATAATGAAAAGAACATATCAACCAAACCAAAGAAGAAGAGCAAAGAAACATGGATTCTTCGCTCGTAAAGCAAGCGCTGGTAATATTTTAAATGCTCGTCGTAAGAAGGGACGTAAAGAATTAGTAAAATAAAATTCACTGTTTTTGCAGTGTTTTTTTAACTTTAGGACGTGATTAAATGAACAAGAAGTACATAGTAAAGGAAAGTAGAATCTTCGATGAAGTAATAGAAACGGGACAAAAAGTAAAAAACCATAATTTTGTTATTTTTTATAAAAAAAAGAAAGATTCCCCAACAAAATATGGAATAACAGTTCCTAAAAAAGTAGGGAAGGCCCATATTAGAAATAAATTAAAAAGAAAGGTTAGAGCAATTATAAGAAACTCTAACAAAACCTATGAAAAAAACTATAATTGTATTATAATTATAAGAAATAGCTGTTTAAAATTAAATTATCAAGAACTATCTAGCAGCTTGCAATATTTATTAGATAAAATTAAGTAAGGAGCAATATATGAAAAAAAGGAAAGTAAAATCAAAAGTTATTATTATAATAATGTTATTATTTTTAGTAACAGGCTGTACTACTACGTTAGTAGATAAAAATAAAGAACCAGTTCAAAATCCTGAAACTGGGCAATCATTAACAGAAAACATTCTCTGTCAGCCAGAAAATGAGCAAACAAGAAAATTATATGAAGAAAATGGTGTTAAATTAAAAGATTTACCAAAATGTTCAGAATTTACTCCAGGTTCTACAGAATATGATGGATTATGGACAGGTATATTTGTAAAACCTCTAGCATTTTTAATCTTAACACTAGGTAAATACATTGGTAGTTTTGCTCTTAGCATAATTATTATAACAATTATAATAAGGTTAATCCTATTTCCATTTACTAGAAAAATGGCAATTCAAAGTGAAATGATGAAGAAAGCTTCTCCTGAACTTGCTAGAATTCAAAAGAAATATGAAGGTAAGACAGACCAAGATTCTATGTTAAGACAAAATCAAGAGATGATGATGGTATATAAAAAATATAATTTTAATCCGTTAACAAGTTGTCTTATATCCTTTATCCAATTGCCTTTATTATTAGCATTCTTAGAAGCAATAAATAGAGTACCAGCCATCTTTGAAGAAAATTTCTTAGGAATTCAATTAGGAACAACTCCATTAGTAGGATTTTCAAGTGGAACATTTTATATGTATATAATTCTTCTAATTATAATAGGAGCTTCTACTATATTCATGTTTAAAACAACCAATAACGGAACAAGTGACCCTTCAATGAAAATGATGCCTATCATGATGAGTGCAATTATCATAATAACAGCATTCTTTATGCCAGCAGCACTTGGTATTTATTGGTCAGTAGGAAATATCTTTGCAATTGTTCAAAATATAGTTGTACAAAGGGGGATGGAAAAACATGGTAAAAAAGCATAATTATACAGGTAAGACTTATGAAGAAGCCTTAAATAAAGCTAAAATAGACCTTCAAGAATTAGAAGACAATTTATTAATAAAAGAAAAAGAAATAAAAAAGACTCTCTTATCAAAGAAAGTAGAAATAGAAGTAATTGAAAAAAGAGAAGTTAAAGAATTTATAAAAAAGACTCTTAAGTCACTTTTAAAGAATATGGGCTTAGAAGTTGAAATAGAAGTCAGTATGAATAATAATGTTCCAACATATCGTTTATATTCAAACAATGATGCTCTTATAATTGGAAAAGATGGAAAAAATCTAAAAGCCTTAACCGTTATAGTAAACCAAATATTACAAAAGGAAATAGAGCAGCCATATAAATTTTTATTAGATGTAAGTGATTATCAAAAAAGAAGTGATAAACACATAGAAAATCTAGCTAAAAAAATAGCTAAAGAAGTAAAAGAAACAAAAATAGAAGTAAAAATGGACAGAATGAATTCTTATCAAAGAAGAATAGTTCACAATATCTTATCTAATAATAAATATGTTTATACTGAAAGTGTTGGAGAAGAACCAAATCGTTGTGTTGTTATAAAACCTAAAAATAATTAGGTTTTTTCTTTTTCTATGTAAAATTGTGACAACAATTATTTTGTTCTAAGTATTATACCTTTACAAGTATAATAAAAATCAATATAATAATAAGACTGAAAAAAGAAAGGAAGGTGTTTAAATGGTAGAGGAACATATAATTAGAAATATAGAAGAAAATGATAAAAACTTTCTTATAGAAGTATTAAACCTAGAAATAGCAAAAATAAGTAAAATTGTTAGTAATTATCTTCAATATGAAGAAGTAAAAAGATATCTTTCTATTTCTGCTACCATTTCTATAATAGATAGAGAAAAGTTTAATCAACCTGAAAGAAGAAAAGAATTAAAACAAAAACAACAAGAAATACTAGAAAAATACCAGGAAGTAGAAAAATTTGTAGAAGCAAGAAAAACACTAGCTGATTACAAAAAATACCAAGATAAATTAAAAAAATATGTTGTAAGTTCAGAAGGAAAAATCTATAATAATGTAGAAGATAATAGTAAAAAGATTTATTCTTTAAAAGAAGTTATTAAATACCTATTTATTATAAAAGATAGTTCTGTCTTAACAGAAGAAGAAATAAGAGCATATAGAAATATAGTTTTAGATAATTTACAGACATTTCAAAGTTTTGCAGATGATAAAGTAAAAGAAATATTTTTAGGTACTAAAATATATGAAAATCCTATTTCATATTCAGTAGAAGAATTCACAACGATGGAATCATTACAAACAGATAACTTCTATTATGATGAGTCAAATAATACTATTAATTTAAAAACTAAACCAGTTATAGATGATGATAAATTAACAGAAAGAGAAAAGCATGCTTTTTATAATCAAAAAGCTTATGAATTATTTCAAGAAGAAAACAAGGTAAAAATCTTACAAAAGAGGTAAAAGAATATGATAAATGATACAATAGTAGCAATTTCAACTAAATTAGGAGTAGGAGCTATATCTATTATTAGAGTAAGTGGAGATAATGCTATTCCCTTAGTAAATAAAGTCTTCAGAGGAAAAGATTTAGCAAAAGTAGATTCTCATACTATAAATTATGGGGTTATTAATAATGGAAAAGAAGATATAGATGAAGTTTTAGTAACGATAATGAAAGCTCCTAAAACATTTACAAGAGAAGACATAGTTGAAATAAATTGTCATGGTGGTATCGCCACAACTCTTAGCATTCTTGATTTATTAATAGAGCATGGAGCAAGACAAGCTGAAAAAGGTGAGTTTACAAAAAGAGCTTTTCTTAATGGAAGAATAGATTTAACCGAAGCTGAATCAGTAATGGACTTAATAGAAAGTAAGACTGATAATAGTAGAAAACTAGCTTTATCATCTCTAGAAGGTAATCTAAAAAAATATATTAACAGTTTTAGAGATAAACTAAAACATGTTCTAGCCAATATCGAAGTTAATATCGATTATCCTGAGTACTATGATATAGAAGAGGTTACTAGAAAAGAGTTAAAAGAAGTAATAACTAGTCTTGAAAAGGATTTAAAGAATTTAGTAACAAAGTCAGAAGAAAGACAGATTATCAAAAATGGTATTAAGACTATAATTATAGGAAGACCTAATGTAGGAAAGAGTAGTATTTTAAATAGATTTTTAAAAGAAGATAAAGCTATCGTTACTGATATTGAAGGAACAACAAGAGATATCGTTGAAGGAAGTATTATCTTTGATGGAATAGAATTATCCCTAATTGATACAGCAGGAATAAGAGATACAGATAATTTAGCCGAAAAAATAGGAGTAGAGAAGAGTCTATCTTTAATAGATAAAGCTAACCTTATCATAGTAGTATTAAATTCTAGTGAAGAATTAATTGATAATGATAAGTTCATCTTAGATAAAGTTAAAGATAAAAATCCGATAATAGTTTTAAATAAAAACGATTTACCAAGTAAAATAGATAAATCTAAGTTAGACTTTAAACATATTGTAAGTACTAATACTAATACACTAGATGGAATAGAACCATTAAAAGAAGAAATAAAGAGTATGTTTAAATTATCTGAGATAAAAGAAGATGACTACACTTATCTTGCTAATGAAAGACAATTAAGCCTTGCTAAACAAGCTCTAAAGAGTCTAGGTGATGCTAAAAAAAGTTTAGAAAGTGATGAACCTGTTGATATAATAGAAATAGATTTAAAAGAAGTATTTGATATACTAGGTTCTATTACAGGAGAAAGTTATAGTGATGAACTATTAGATGAATTGTTTGCAAACTTCTGTGTAGGAAAATAAGAAAGGAATAATATAAATGAGCGAGAAAATTACTAAAAAAAATTCAGTTTTATTTAATCAATTATGGATAAAGAAAGCCATAGAAGATGGTAATAGTTTTGTTTTAATATCTAAAAAAGAAGATGATAAAAGTATTGGAGAAATAATAGAAGAAAGATATAAAGAAGAAGATTTAGAACCAAAAAGCAAGAAAGTAACTGAACATGATTCAATATTATTTCAAAGAGAGTGGATAGAAAAATATAGAGAGGAAGGTTTGCCTATTCCAAATCGAAGAGTAGCATTAAAATATAGTTTAGGACAAATCCTTGCTTTAAAATATTTTGAAATAGAAATGAGAAAAAAATTTAAAGAAAGAGAAAAAGAAAAAGTACTAGAATTAAAATAAAGGTAGTGATGTTAGATGAATTATGAAGTAATTGTTGTAGG
>CALVQY010000070.1 GCA_944358355.1 uncultured Bacilli bacterium
ATCACAAACTTCATCTAATATTAAAAACATATCATCACTCTTTACTATAATATTTACTAACTATAGTATAATATAAAATTTTAAACTTTAAAAGAAAAAGAGATATTAATTTTATCTCTTTACTCTTTCCACTCTAAATCCCATCATCAAATCATTAATAGGAATATTTTTATCTAACTTTTCATCTTTAATAACTTCTATTGATAAAGTCTCTTCTTTAACATAATCCAAATACTTATCAAGCATTACATCAATAATTTCATCTCCATTATAATAAAGATTAATTCTATCAGTAATAACAAAATCAGCATCTTTTCTTAAACTTTGTACTTTTCTAACAACTTCACGTGCTAAACCTTCAAGTATTAAATCATCAGTTAAAGTAGTATCTAACACAACACTAATATTACCATTACTAGAAGCACAATATCCTTCTTTATTTTTTAGAGTTGTCACAATCATATCTTCTGTAATTTTTAATTCTTTTCCTAAGAATTCAGTAGTATAGTAACCTGCCTTAATTTGATTAACATCACTAATATCAAATTTACTAACTAACTCCTGGAAGTCTTTAATATTAGAACCAAACATCTTACCTACAACTCTAAAGTTAGGTTTAACAATATAATCCATATAAAGACTCATATCATCTTCATAAATAACTTTCTTTACATTTAACTCTTCTAGTATTATAGATTCTAACTCTCCTACAACACTTTCAAATACTTTAGGAACAATTATAAAGTTAAGTGGCTGTCTTACTTTAATAGATACATCTTCTCTTGCATTACGTCCTAAACTACAAATATCACGAACAACATTCATTCTATTTTCAAGTTCACTAGATATTAAGGTTTCATCTACTTTAGGAAAGTTCGCTAAATGAACACTCTTACCATCAGTCAAATTACGATAAATCTCTTCAGTAACAAATGGTGTAACAGGTGCTGCCATCTCACATAAAGTAAGTAAAACTTCATAAGTAGTCTGATATACTGCCTTTTTACTCTCAGTAAGTTCACTATCCCAGAATCTTTTTCTATTACTTCTAATATACCAATTTGAAAAGTCATCATTTAAGAAATCTACGATATAGTGAACTACTTTATTTAAGTCATAAGCATCATATGCTTTTGTAACTAAATCTAAAGTATTATTTAACTTAGATAGTAACCATTTATCAACTAATTCACGTTCATTGACAGGAACATTATAAACTCTAGGATCTACTTTATCGGCATTAGCATACATTTCAAAGAATGAATAAGCGTTTTTAAGTGTTGATAAGTACTTAGAATTAACTTCTTTTAAACCATCATTATCAAACTTAATAGGAGTCCATACAGGAGATACATAAGGTAAATAGAATCTAATAACATCACTTCCAAATTCATTCATCAAATCAAATGGCTTAACAATATTACCTTTACTCTTACTCATCTTTTTACCGTATTTATCAAGTAATAAATCATTAACTAAGACATTTTTATAAGGACTTTTACCTGTAATAAATGTAGATATTAACATTAATGTATAAAACCATCCTCTAGTCTGATCAATTCCTTCTGAGATGAAGTCAGCTGGAAATTGGTCTTCAAATAACTCTTTATTTTCAAATGGATAATGGTATTGTGCAAAAGGCATAGAACCTGAATCAAACCAACAGTCAATAACTTCGCTAACACGGCTCATTTCTTTACCACATTCTGGACATTTAATATGAATATCATCAACATATGGACGATGTAATTCTATAGTCTCATCTATATCTTCTATCGCTTTTTCTACAAGTTCAGCACGTGATCCTATCATCTCTTGATGACCACAACTACATTTCCATAAAGGTAGTGGTGTACCCCAATATCTATTTCTTGATATAGCCCAATCATTCATATTTAATAACCAGTTACCAAATCTTTTCTCTCCAACAAAAGCAGGATACCAATTAACTCCATCATTATTTTTAACAACTTGGTCTTTTATCTTAGTTACTTCTAAGTAATATGAAGGTTTAGCATAGTATAAAAGCGGTGTATCACATCTCCAACAATGAGGATAGTTATGAACCATTTTAATCTTCTTAAATAGTTTACCATTCTCTTTTAAGTACTTAATAACTTCTATATCAGCATCAAATACTCTCATCCCTTTCCATAATCCTTCAGTATATTTACCATCTTCTCCTACAGGATTTAAAACAGGTAAGTTATATTTTTTACCAACATTATAATCATCTTGACCAAAAGCAGGTGCAATATGAACAATACCAGTACCATCTTCCATAGTAACATAGTCATCTACTGTAACAAAGAATGCTTTCTTATCTACTTTTAAACTAGGTATTAACTGTTCATACTCCATATATTCTAAGTTCTTACCACTATATTCTTCTAATACTGTATAGTCATCTCCTAATACTTTAGAAGCTAGTTTTTTACCTACAATAAATTTATTACCTTGGCTTTCTACTAATACATACTCTTCTCTTGGATTAACACAAAGCGCTACATTACTAATCAAAGTCCATGGAGTAGTAGTCCATACTAAGAAATATACATCTTCATCTTTTTTCTTCATAGGTACTATTACTGTATTAGCAGTGACTTCTTTATATCCTTGTGCCACTTCATGGGAAGCAAGACCTGTACCACATCTAGTACAATATGGAAGTATCTTATGTCCTTCATAAAATAATCCTTCATCAAAGAATTTTTTAAGAATCCACCATTCTGTTTCTATATAGTTATTATCATAAGTAACATAAGGATGCTCTAAATCAATAAACTGTCCCATTTCTTTAGTTAAATCAGAAAAAGCTTTCTCATTTTCCCAAACACTCTCACGACACTTCTGATTAAATTCTTTTATACCATACTCTTCAATATCTTTTTTATTATTAAAACCAAGTTCTTTTTCTACTTGTAACTCTACAGGAAGTCCATGAGTATCCCAACCTACTTTACGAAGAACTCTATATCCTTGCATAGTCTTATATTTACAGAAAGTATCTTTTAAAAACTTAGCCATCATATGATGAAGTCCTGGCTTTCCATTAGCAGTAGCAGGTCCATCATAAAAAACAAAGTTTTCACAACCCTTTCTATTATCTATACATTGTTTTAAGATATCCATCTTCTCCCAAGTCTTTAAAATATCCATCTCAACTTCATGAGTCTTACCTTTTTTTAATTCTTTAAATGCCATAATCTTTCCTCCTAAACAAAAAAATCTATGTCCTAAGGGAGGAGACAAGAAGCCTACTCGGTACCACCTTAGTTCATAGATTTTATCTATCTTAATTATATAACGGTTTTACCCGGCTTTAACTTATCCTTAAAGCACAACTTGAAAGTGATCCGCAATAAGTTCCTTTGTTAATTTCCACCAATCATTAACTCTCTATAAAATTTCCTTATTCCCGTCTTTCGCACATGTTTTAAATAAAACTAAACAAAATATATCACAGTTTATATAGTTTATGCAACTATTTTTATAAATGTTTTGTTAAAATTTTAGGTTCTAAGTAAGACAATGAATGACTATCTAAAACATGATTCCATGTACTATTACCCATAAACAAACCTTCAAATTTCAATTTACTATCTATTAATTTTAAATTCAAGTTATTTTTCTCCAAAACCAAAGAACCATCAGTTCTATATTCTACTATTGAAATTGATACATTACCTAAATCTGGCACTGTTCTTATACCATAATAATTAAAACTGTCATAGTTTTTCTTAACTTTATCTAGGTAAGAGTAACAATTATTAATAGATAAATTATACTCATCAGCATATTTTTTTAACTGTTTATATTTATTTAAAACAGTTTTATCTTCTAAAGCCTTAGGATATTTTTCTAATAACAAATAAAATTCATTTAACATCTCTTCAATCAAATACCCAAAACGAATATAACAATCTTTTGGTCTAATTTCATCTACATGATTTCTTAATAAATCAACATGCCAATCTTTTACTTGATTTTCCTTACTTGCAAAATTAGTTATTCTAGCTATCATAATTCACATCTCCCAAAAAATATATTAAGCATATTATATATTAACCAAAAGAAAAAAACAATCATTTTTTATAAATGTCTTATTAATTTCTTTTCTTTTTCATAAATAAAAGTAACAGAAGAATCTCTTGTCATCATACTAGTATAATATAAACTATCTTTCTCTAATTTTAATTTTAATTCGTCTTTACTTAATAACACACCATTTGTACTATTATAACTAGTTATAGTAATACCCGTATGATAAAACTCTTTAGGAACAATTCTAATACCATAAGAATTGATTTCATCATTTCCTTTTACAGAACTTCCTGTTTTTCCCTTATTATAATATGAATAACAATTACTTATAGCAGTCTTATTTTCTTTAGCATATTTCTTTAACTCTTGATATTTCTTTAATATAACATCATCTTTTAAACTATCAGGATATTTATCTAATAATATATAAAACTGTCCTAAAAGTCTATTAAACAATTCTTTTTCGTAATCATACCATTCAATATCTATTATCTTAGGAATTCTCTCATCCCACTCAATCATTTGATTCTCTTTACTTGCAAAATTAGTTATTCTAGCTATCATAATTATATTTTCTCCTTATCTTTTAATTAATATAGCACCACTAGCATTATCTTTTCCAGGTTTAGGATAACTTATTAAACTTTCAGGTAAATTTATATTAGGTATCACTTGTTC
>CALVQY010000071.1 GCA_944358355.1 uncultured Bacilli bacterium
AAAAAGTTTCTCTTTTTCATAGATTTTCTCTCCTACCATGTTTCTATTATAACATTAATCTTTTATCTTTGGTAGATATTTTTTTATAAGAAAAATAGCAATGTAAATCGCTATTTCTATATTATTCATCTTCAAGTACTTCCCCTGCTGGATTATTCCAACATTCGCTCCATCTAATTAATGTTTCATTATCTGTAATAGAGTCTATTATTGTAAATACTAAATTAATAATAGTTATTAAGAAGAATAGTAATAAAGCATAAATAAGTCTTCTAACTATTCTCTTTAAAAGCTTTTTATTTTCTTTATCATCACTACTAATCACAGATTTACCTAAATCAAAAGTACAAAGTACTAATAAAATAATAGGTATAGCAATCTGAATGATAGGAAACACTCCATCTTTAATAACTCTAACTATAGCATCAAATCCATAACAATTACTATCTATATTAACTACAATTTCATCTAATATTTGAAACATAATAACACACCCTTATTAAAAAAATAGCAACGCAAGTTGCTATTTCTAAACTATTCTTCGGATACTCCACCCTCTGGATTATTCCAACACTCGCTCCAATCTTGTAATCCTGGTGCATCGCTTCCTGCTATACCACCTACTATAGAGAATAATACACTTAGTAAGGTTACAATAAAGAACACAGCAATGGCATAGATACATCTTTTTATTAATTTAGATTGAGCTTCTTTAACAGCTTTATCATCAGAAGATATAACTGCTTTACCTAAATCAAATGTACCTAAAACGATTAAGATAATAGGTATTCCTATTTGTAGAATTGGAAATAAACCATTTTTTATTATTCTAACGACAAATCCAAAGCCATGACAAGGTCCATCAACCATAGCTTCTGTTGTTTCAGATAATACTTGCATATAACTCATTAAATTAAACATAATACTTTCTCCTTTACTAACATTATAATATAAAAAATATTAAGATTTGTCAATCTTATCTTTTAAATAGGCCAAAAATCTTACTACCTTCTTCTTTTTCTTTAGGTTTATTAATAAGACCTATTTTAGATAAGAAATCACTTAATACAGGATTTTTTACTCTATCATTTAATGGAGGAATATTATAAAACACTTTAGTTTTACCTTCATATTCAAAATCCATTATATCACTATGTGATAATAAACTTTTATTTAATATTATTTTTCTTCCTTTTAATTCTTCGAAGATTCTTCTATCTCTTCTCATTAGTTTATTTAATTTAATACTAGAAGGCTCTATTAAGTATAAAACATCACTACATGCTCCTTCATTACTAGAATCATTTAAGTCTATTAATATTATAGAAGCATCTTTATGCTTTACTACTTCTGTCATTAGATTTTCATCATTAACAGAAATCATGTTACTACTGTTGAAATAAAGAAAATCATGACGATTAACTTCTATAGCTACTACACTCATACCATAAGTCTGCTCTAATTCTCTTTTTAACATATAAATTAGGGTAGTACTTCCAGCATGGTCAGTAACATTTTTAATCCCTATTATTCTAGAACCACCTATTACTTTTTCACTGATTGTACTAGATAAATCATTTAACTGCTGGATATGTGCTACATCTTTATAGGTATTAGGATGATCTAAGAAGTATTTAACTCCGTCTAGGGTAGTTGTAAAATTATAAATACCCATAGAGATTATTTTAGATAGATAACTACTAGATGCCGACATTTCATTATTAGGTAAAACCAATATTATCTTATCAGCATCTAGTCCAATAGATATCTTTTGAATATTTACAATATTATCATAATCTTTAATAGCTGTTATATCTAAAATCATTCTAGCATAGAAGAAGTTTTTGAACATATCAACAATTTCATCAGCAGTATGGATTCCATCCACACTTTTAATGACATCTATATCTAGATTAGCAAGCATTGCTTTAGCTTCATTAGCTATTATAACGTTCATTATATCACTTCTTTCTATTAATAGATAGTTCTAGTCTCACCAGTTACTTCTAAGAAGTTACCTAGGCCAATTAAGTTATTAATTACAGGAATATCAATATTAACAAAAGTTACTACAGTATAATAGGTACCTGTTCTATCTCCATCAGCATCTGCTGTAGATACGTTTGTGCCTCTATAACACCATCCTTCTTGAAAACAAGTAAAACCTTCGCCTCTTTTTTCATTAATTAGTCTGTTAGATACATCGTAATTCATGGTCCTAACATATTGATTAATTTTAGCTTTTCCTTCGTCGTTTTCAGGGCCTTCATACTGTTCTATAATATCAATAATTTGATTCTTAACACGAAATGCCCTAGTATAATTTACAGAATAAGCCATATACCCATTAATTAGTAAAACAAATGCTAAAATAACTTGTAGTGCAAATACTTGTCCTATGGCATCTCTCATTATAAATCACTTCCTTACTAATCAAAGTCAACGCCAGATTGAGAAGTAGCGTTATCATTCCATGTTTCTTCAATTGAGTCTTGAATTGTAGGCCAAAAGAATGCAAAAAATGCAGCAATTACTCCAATAAGTACAATTGTTACAATAGTCATATTTAATTCTCCAGTAGCTTCTTTCATTTTTTTCTATCTCCTTTCTTATTATACATAATTAATTATACCAAATAATTAATAGTTTGTAACTATATTTTTTTTTAATTTATCCAATCATTGTCATCATAGATGCAAGTATTATTATCATAACACTAACACCAGTAACGACTAACATGATCATTGTTTGATTGCCCATGTGGTCAAGTCTTTCTTTGTATTTTGTTTCTCTTGCTTTCGCCTGTAAGTTAGAAACTGTTCTTGAAAACATTAATAATCTTTCTTGCTTTTTTTCTTGACCACCTAATCCTAAACGATATAATAAACGCATCATTCGCATAGAATCTCTAACAGGATAATCATTAGCAAACTCCATATAAGGATTAATACTAGAGTCACCAGAATTAATTTTTTCAATCATTTCCCTTAATCCAGGTTTAAAAATATCAGGAGCATCATTAATACTTTTACCTATTGCTACAGGTACAGTATAATGCTGAATTAATATTTCTAGACTCTTTAAATAGTATGGCAACATTATATCGATTTGATGCAAATGAGCTTTATAATATTTTTTTAATTGCATATATGGCATTTTAAAAATAGCTATGGCAATTAAACATGATAGAATTATATTTATCAATGTTACATCATCTATAAATAGAAACATAAATATGAAGAATGTTGCTATAGCATAAGTTATTCTTTTTTGAAATAAAACATTAGGATCTGCACTATCACCATATTTAGCAAATACTAAGAAGTTATAATCATCTTCTCTTAGTATTTCAAAATATTTTTTATTATCATTAATAAATTTCTTTTCATCTATAGTTTTATTATAGATTAAGATAAACAGTATAATTACTGCAATTATTACAATCTCCATAATTATTCTACCCCCACATTCTCATTATAATACTTTTCACCTTTTAATAGGAAGTAGCTGTTAAAGATTATAATACCATGTAATATTAATTGTACAATGATATTATCGAGTAAGGCTATATAACTTTCATTTCCTAACATATATTGGATTAACATAACTAAAAGGTATAGCATAATTCCATATTGTAAGAATTTTTTATGAAATGTTGCTCTATCCATTCTATCTCTATATACGCTTTCAACAAGGGTATCGATATCTAGTTGCATATTTTCTAAACTTTCTCCAGTATCTTTAGCACCTTCTTTAGTGATTTGTAAGAATAATTGATGCATATTTTTAACAATGTAGTATGGATATTTATTATCCATATAGGCAATAGCATTATCAATTGATCCATCTTCATAAGCCATATCTATTATATGATTTACATCAGCTAGAACTGGATCTTCTAATATTCCAGAGTCCCTTACTCCTTCTAGAGATTTAACAAAACTTTGAGTTGTAGCAAATTCCATAATAACGTTAGTAGTATAAACTTGAATTTGTTCAAAGATAAATTCACTATACACTCTTTTACATCTTAAGAAGGATAAATATGGTATGAAACCTATAGCTATAAGTACGTATATTAGGGATACTATCAAGTTATAAAAGTATAGGTAAGTAACTATACCAGCAAATCCACCCATTATTACTATTTGAACAATGTATTGTCTAGCTGTATATTCTTGCCCTAAATCTTTAGCTTTCTCTCTTACTACTTTAAAGGAATAAGGAGCAAATTTATCGTAAATTACTTGAACTTGTTCTGATATATATTTAGATATATTTTGTCCTTTGTAATTTCTATAAAGTAGGATACCGACAGCAATTATTAATAGTAAAAATAATACCACTTTGATTCCTCCTTTCTTATTCTATATCAGTAGGAAAAGTTATCTTTGGCAAGGTTTCGTTTTCCACTTTTATATTTGGTGTAGGTATAGATGTCATATTATTTTCAGTTGTATTTTCACCTATATTTAAATTACTCATCGAATCACCTTTTGTAAATAAATTATCTATATTTATATTTTGATTTTCTAAATATTCTTTTAAGTATTTAGTTGGCATATTTTGTACAGGCGATTTACCAAATGTTTTTTGATATAGAATGTGTGATTGAGGCTTATTATTCTCATCCACATAGAATTCTACAACTTCATCTACTTCACGATGGAATTTACCATATTCTTTACT
>CALVQY010000072.1 GCA_944358355.1 uncultured Bacilli bacterium
TATACTTAGATGGTGATTTATATGATAGTTTTTAATGGTGGTTTAACAATTGAACAAGTAAGAAAATTTGAGAAAGAAGAGCTTGTTATTTATGACAAAGTTCCATATCCAAAAGCTTATGCTTCTAGCAAAAATACTTTTGATTATGTACCTAAAGAATTATATAGTGCTCCAATAGAAGAGTTTAAAAAATATATCGCCGAAGATGTATATAAACAACAATATGTTTTTTTGGCTAGATATTTAAAAACTGCTATGGAATTTTGTAATAATACTATGAAGAAGAATTATATAATGGTATGTGATATTGATGAAGATATTTTAAATCAATATATTGGCGTTGGTAATTATGATGATTATAGAATAGAATATAGGTTACCTAGGAGATTTATTGATTTAGATAAAATAATTGAATTTTTGTATTTTGAGCCATATGACGAAATACAAATTGCAGATTTTAGAAAGAAGTATAGTGATTATATGGTGATACCTTCTAGGGAAGATGAAGAAGCGAAAAAGTTAATGTTCAAGAAAAATTTAGTATTTAACGGGAAAAGAAATTGGAAATGATAAAATCACAACTTTAAAAAGTGTGTTATATTATACAGTAGAATTATTTTTTAATGAGGAGATTTTATAGTGAAAAAAATAATATTTATTGAAGGTTTGCCTGGTGTTGGTAAGACATATTTAGTTAATAAAATAAAAGCAATGAATTTAGATAATGTTTATATTGTTGATGAATTAATTAATCCTGATATTGATAATCCTTTTACTGATGAAGAAGAAATATTTTTAAAGAATGATGAAATGAAAGTTTATAAGCATGATAAAGGGACAATTATTATAGATAGAGGTCCTATTAGTACTTTAGTTTATAATCAAGTTAATCATTTGATTAATAATAGTTATGATGCTAGTTATGTTGAATACTGGTTTAAACAATTTATAGATATCTATAATAATGATAATGTATGTAGTTACTATTTATATGATCCAGGTAATTATCATCCATCATTAAATGATGATAAAAATCCTTTTGGAAGTATTGATAATTTAAAATTAACACATGCTTTAACAATTTTTAATTTGAAGAAATATGCTAAAAACTATAAGATTATTATTTATAAAAAATCTAATATTGAGGAGGTTATCAATGAAATTATTAATTAATCTTTGTGCTCATGATGGAATTATTAGTCATTATGCAGGGGTTGGTACTATTGTTAGAAGATATATTGAAGTTATTAGAGATTTGTTAGAAACTAAAAAAATTGATTATCATTTAAATTTATTTACATTAGAATTTAATAAAGACAGCATGGGATATAATGAGGAACTTTTTAAATATCATAAATCATTAAAAAATACTAACCTATATATCTTATCTAATGGTACTAATGGAGAGACTAGTTTTGGTAATGTTGAAAATTATAGATTAGCTTCTAAAAATACTGCTGATGTTATAAATAAGATAGATTTTAGTAACTATGATTATGTTATTACATTATGTAATGATACTCCTTATGCAGGGTTATTATCTATGATAAAGGAAGAAAAAAACAGTATTAAAGCTTGGATACCTCACTCAACTGCTAAAATATATAATGAAGATATGTCACTTTCTTTGGAACAGCAATTACATAATGAAAGGATAAATTGGGAACAAGCTACTATTGATTATATTAACTCTACTGAAAATAACTATTTAATATCTACTGGTAGTTATATACGCAATCATTTATTAAAAGAATATAGTTTAAGCGAAGAGAAAAACATAGATATTATTAATGGAGAAATATTAAGTAGAGAAAATACATATGATGAAAATATAAGAATGAGAGAGATTTTAGATGACTTAAATCAATACGATTCTCTTATTCTTTCATTAGGAAGAGCAGAAAAATATAAAAATCTTGATAAAACAATGTTATTAGGTAAAGAGATGAATGTTAAAGCAGTTGTTATTACTAGACAATATTATGAAGGGCAACCAATAATTTCTACATATAAAGATTTGGCTAGTAAAACAAATTCAATATTATATGTAGATGAACCTTTTTTCTTACCACAATATATAGTTAAACATTATGCTAAACTTTTAATAATGCTTATTCCTTCTGAAAGAGAAATATTTGGCTTAGTTATTAATGAGATGAGAAGATTTAATAAAGATAATGTCTTAATTGTTGCTAATGATAGAGGCGGTTTACATGAACAGATTAATGATGGTATTGATGGTGTACTTGTGGATTTAGATAATATAAAAGAATCTGCTAAGAAGATAAAAAAATATTTTAATGAAGATTCTATGAGAAATATAAATAAAAATGGACAGTTAAGATTAAGAAAAGATTATGATTTGCTTAAAAATTTTAATATGTTTTTGAAGAAGGTTATAGATGAATATGAATAAAATACTTCCAGATATGAATATGTTAGAGCCAATAGTTGATTCTAGAGAGACTTATTGTGATTCTCCTATGATTAAAGATTTTGAAAAATTGTCTGATATTGATAGATTACAAGTATTGGCGGATATTGTAAGGCAGACTATGATATATGAAGAATATCCTAATCCTATTACAGAAATTGATTCTTTAATTGGTGATGATTATACTTCATCTAAAGTATTTTTAACTTATTTACAATCCCTTAATATATATACTGATTCTTACATAGCTTTAGTTACTAATAGAAAAAGTATAGATTTAGAAAAATATAATGGATATCATTTTGTAGTAATAGTTAGAGATATTAATAAGAATGAATATGTAGTAGATACTACTCCAGATATTGGATATTCTTATGGTGAAGTTAATAAGTTAGTAAGTAATAGTATATACAATGATTATTTAAGAATTGACGAAGAACTTGACTGTTTTTTTAAATTTATAAGATATGATATGTATAATATTAGTAATCATCATTATGATTTAAAACAAATAGAAGATTATAATGCGGTAAAACATTTATTAGATAAGACATGTTTTGAAGGACTATTGGTGAAATACTTTGATTGTGTTAATAGTAGTGATTATGTGCAGTTTAAAGAAATTATTAATGATGAGTATTTAGATAAAATTATTGAATTAAAGAAAATAAAAAGACGTAATGATGTAAAGAAGAAAGACATAGTGAATAGTTGGAAAAATAATTTAGAATTTTTAATAAGCAATACTACTGATTATAAAGCACAACAGAAGGAAGCTCAGAAAATATTAGGAGAATGTAATTTAGATAAATATGTTAATATAGGTGGTAAAAAAATATCTTTTAATCATATTACTCCTAGATTATTTTGGGAGTTAGGTTATAATGTTATTATAGTCAAACCTTCATCATTTTTAGCAGGTGTTTCTTCTAGTGTAACAGAGATTATGATTCCTAATAGAGAAAATTTAATTTGTTCATATGATTGTAATTTAGGATTGTATTCGAAAATGCATTTAAAGCCAATGAGTTATTTTCATCCACATGGTATGAAATATGAAATACAAATGAATGGTCCTAATAGAGTTTTATTGGTAAAAGAAGATGCAGATATCCTAAATATAAGAAAGCACTATGTTAGAGAAAACTTAACGCAACGTATTGCTTCGCATTATGTTGAATGGTTTAATGGGGAAAAAGTATTATGGGATCCTGATTTAAATACAAATTTAGTGCATTCTACTGATGATGCAACTGAAGCTAGCATACACTTTTTAGCAAATTATCCTGAATATCAAGTATTTACAAGATTTAATTATCCAAATCCAATTTTAAGAAAGGTGAAAAAAAGATGAATGAAGAATATGAATATAGTTTTAAAGTAAAAAGCATAAAAGAATTTATAGATTATTGTATAAAAAATAAATATAGAAAGATTGATGATTATAAACAGGTGAGAACTCTTTATAAAAATGGTGGTAAGATAATGGCTAGAATTACCAAAAATATATATGAAGATAGAACTGTGGAATTATTAAATTTTAAAGATGATAATTTAAATAATAATATATTGAGTGTAAGTAGAGAGTCTTTGGATTTACTTATTACTAAAGAAAACAGAAAGTTTGTTAAGTCATTAATATCTATATTAGATTTAAATGATGAGAAAATTTTAAAGAGGCATAGAGTAGTTTATAAAAAAGGATCTGTTAAGTTTGAGATTGATGAATATACTGTTCCTAAAATGAAAGTAGTTGCTATTGAAGGGGATAAAGACCAAGTAGATAGAGTTTATAAAGAATTAGAGGGGATAATTATTAAGAATAAATTAGATTAAAATATAGAAGTAAGTAAGGTTTAGTGTACAGTAAGCTTGAAAAGTAATTTAATATAGTTTAATATCTTTATGTTGAAAATGTAAAAAATACACAATATTTTAAAAATGTTGTGCATTTTTAATGAATTTTTTTCATTAGAAAAAAGTTGTTGATAATTATGTTATTTATTTAAATAATAACTGAAAAAAAACAAGTTTTTTTATTAATACACGCAAAGAAGAGTCGACGAAAATCGGCTTTTTTAGGTATATAGAATGATAAAACAACTAGTTATTAATAGACTTTAAATATTCTGGTATTTCTTTATTTTGATATAAGTAATAATAATTTAACATTTCTCTACCGCTCTCGGTTACATAATATTTTGAGGCTCTCCCCACTTTTTTAATAATCCCATGTTTTCTTAATTTATC
>CALVQY010000073.1 GCA_944358355.1 uncultured Bacilli bacterium
CCCAATTTATCATAGATATTATGATCACTTTTATAGGTTCCATCAAACCCTGTACTTGATAACGGCATACTTCCCGGTTTAGCCTACTTAATTACTTGTTCGGTAAACAACTCCAAAGTGTTCTTTCTATAATCTTTATTTCTCTAGCTTCCACCAACCTAGATTCGCTCTAAATAAATGATTATATACTTTTCTTTTTCGTAGTTTTTAATCATAATTTACATTCATTATATGCACTTCTTTTAAAGAAGATACTTTAATATTACTACTATTCTAAATTTTTGTCAAATTAAATTGTTTAAAATATCCCTCTTTAGGTAATAATTTAAAACTTAATTTTTCTTTAGTAGTAGGATGAGTAAATTCTAATTTATACGCAAATAAAGCTAGAGGATATTTACCTTTAACACCATATTTACTATCTCCTAACAAAGGATGTCTATGATAAGAAAATTGTACTCTAATTTGATGATGACGTCCTGTTTGTAAATTTATTTTTACTAAACTTTCATTATTTTTAGAACTAAGCACTTCATAACTAAGTCTAGCTTCCTTACCTTCTTTACTATTTGTAACATAACTTCTATACCCATCTCTTTTTAAATAGTCATAAAACTTTCCATCAGAGTCTATTATTCCTTTACAAATAGCAAGATAAGTTTTCTTAAATTCTCTATTTCTAATCTGTTCTGATAATCTTCTAGCTGCTTTACTAGTCTTAGCAAAAACCATTACTCCTCCAACCTCTTTATCTAAACGATGAACTAATCCTAAATAAACATTACCTGGCTTATTATATTTATCTTTAATATACTCTTTTAACAAAGTTAACATATCAGGAGTATCACTACCATCATTTTGACTTAAAACTCCTACTTTTTTCTCTACTACTAACAAATGATTATCTTCATATAAAATATTAATCATAACTCTCCCATCTTCCATAAATACCACAAGGTAAAGTTAAATTATTATCTTTTATTAAAAGCCCCAACTCTCCACTTTCTACTTGTCCTTTATATTTTCTATTTACAGTCGTAATTAATAAATTATTTAAAGTAGTAGATGATATTGTTGTATTATAAGAGTTTATTATAAAGAAAAGAGGCTTATCACTAAGTATTTCTAAACACAAATTAACAAGATTAGTTAAATCTTTCTCAATACTCCAAATTTCCTTATTAGCACCTCTTCCATAACTAGGAGGATCCATAATAATAGCATCATATTTATTTTCTCTTCTAATTTCTCTTTTAACAAACTTAATTACATCATCTTGTAAATATCTAATAGGTCTATCGGAAAGATTAGAAGAAGAAACATTTTCTTTACATACTTCTATCATTCCCTTAGATGAATCAACATGAGTAACACTAGCTCCTGCATATAAACAAGCAACACTAGCAGCACCAGTATATCCAAAAAGATTTAAGACTTTTATCTTTCTATTAGACTTTTTAATTTTATCTATCATATAATCCCAATTAACCACTTGTTCTGGAAATAATCCTGTGTGTTTAAAACCCATTTGTTTAATATTAAAAGTTAAGTCTTTATATTTTATCTGCCAAGTATCAGGAACTTTTCTTAAATTTTCCCAATACCCACCACCTTTACTAGATCTATGATACACAGCATCTATTTTACCTTTATATTTCTCCAATAAATTACCATTATCCCAAATAATAGTAGGATCAGGTCTAAGTAAAATATAATTACCCCATCTTTCTATTTTTTCTCCGAGGCTAGCATCTATTAATTCATAATCTTTAAAGTTATTTGTATATTTTAACATAAAAAAACACTCCTAATAAAATGGCGTCCCTAGAAGGAATCGAACCTTCATCTAAGCCTTAGGAGGGCCTTGTTCTATCCGTTGAACTATAGGGACAAGACAAATATATCTTAACATAGTTTTTAAACTTTGTTAAGCATATACCGGTTTTAATATTAGTTCTAAATTACCATTTATATCTAAGTTATCACTCCAAATAGTAATTTTATAATTTTTAGTATCAAAAGAATCAATATTATTTTCTAAGATATAACCATTAGTAGATAAACATCTAACATCACTACTATATCCTTCATCATCAGTTATAATATAGTTAATATAATTATTCTTATTATTAGTCAAATTATCAAAGCTAATAACAAAACTGACTAACTTATCACTATCATTAGTTACTACTAAGTCTTTAGTAATTCTATCATTATTTAATGATATACTATCAAAGCCACTATAACTAATATCTTTATTAAAAGCTAAATTATTACTCATTAGAGACTCTCTTATCCTAACTTTACTTTGATATGGTCCAAACCAAAACCAAGTTAATAATGATACAACTATAACTACTAATAATATATCTAATATGTATTTTCTAATTAATATATCTCTCATAATACCCCCTTAATCAAGGCATATTATACTACAAAAGCATAAATTAAACAAGACTATCTATTATTTTATTAAGTTCTAAAGATTCTTCTTCACTATTATTATCAGTACTTAAATCTTTATCAAACCAATCTGGCAATATATCTTCTTTTGTATTTTTCTTAACAACAGTTTTACTTTTAGTACTACTAGTAGCAAGTTTTTTCATCTTTTTATATTCTTTTTCTGTTAATTTCATCGCTTCTTCTACTGTCTCTATATTAAGCCGTTTCCACTGTCCAGCAATAGTTTCTAAATAACTTCTATTAAGTTTTTGATTATTGACTTTCAAAGCATAAGAAATTAAAACATTAACAACACCTGCACTAAGTTTTTGATCTATCATTAACTCTTCTATTAATTGTAAATCTCTCTTCGTAGGTTCTGCTCCTTTATATTTACTTCTAAGATAGTCATATGGACTAGTATTTTCAAAAGTATATACCATTTTAGCCCATTTAGAATCATCACCAACAGGTTTTTTTAAGTAATCAGGCTGTGTTTGATAGACTAAAGTTGGTAAAGCTCCTAGATTTTCAAATTGATAATAATTTCTACAATTCTTCCGTAATGCTGTTTTATCGACCATTCCCTTTTCAGTAAGTGAAGTCCTAACCAAGCTACTCATCTTTTCAGTATCTATATTATAGACTAAAGCTAAACTATTAATAAGTCTTTTAGTCTCACTATTAAAGCATTTTGCATTAATAAATCCTTCAGGAATAGAAGAAATTAACAAATTAAAGTCAACAGCATCATCTAAAGGAATCTCTGCTTCTGTTTTCTTTTCTATATTTTCTATAACTTCAAAAGGTTTCAAAGTACTACTTTTAAATACTTCATTAAATTTATGACTAATATCTAAATACTCAGTTAATCTAATTTTAGGTATTTTGAATAATTCTTGTCTTTTATCATATTCTTTTTTACCTATATTATTATATAAGACTATATTTAATATTGGATGATTAAAAAACTCATTAGCACTAATAGGAGAATATATTAGATAGACATAATTATTAACACTTCCTTTTTTTAAGTAAGTTTTTAAAAGTCCTACAGCCTCTAATTTTTCTCTAGCTGTTAAGATATCCTCTAATCTAAGTTGCATAATACTCATTAAATGATGATGAGTTAAATCACTACTAGTACTATTATTTTCTAAATCATCTACTAAAGTAAAGTAAAGACTAACAGCCATATAACCTATTATAGGTTGATAAAGCATAGTTAAAAGACGTCTATCTTCTTCATGAAGAACCGTTTTATTAACAACAATATATGTATCAGCAGGTAAAATAGTAATATTCTTCACAAGTCTCACTTCCTAAAAATAGTATAAATTATTTAAAGAAAAATTTCTATAGAAAAATAAAAAGATTAGAAAAACTAATCTTCAGTATTTTTTTTCTTCTTTATTGGTACTATTTTAACAGTATAACCAATAGGTTCTAGTATTTTAATAAGAGTATCAAGTTGAGGAGAAGTTACAAGATTCTCTATTCTTGTAATAGTTAATCTAATAACATTAGCACGTCTTGCTAGTTCTTCTTGAGTTAAATGTTTATCTTTTCTTAGTTTGATAAAATCATTTATAAACTCTTCCTCTAACTTTAATAGATTTTCATCATATTCTTTATTTTTCTTTACTTTATTCATTAGTGTATCCCTCCTGCTAATAATGTAACATGGTGGATACGAATAATCAATAGTTTTTTACGAAATTTCGTAAATTTCTTAATTTAATCAACAAATTTAAAGGTAAATGGAGTATTTTTATCCATATAGAAACCACTTTATTAATCTCTAATCTAATCTTTTAACTCGATAAAAGATATATACTCCTGTTCCAAGTACAAGTATTAAGATAAGTCCTATTCCTATATATAAAACACTACTAGTAACAGGATTACTTAGGACTGTTACTTCTATTTCATAACTCGTTCCATCGCTTCCTACTCCTGTTATTACCGTTGTTCCATTCTTTAGTCCTATTATTTTACCATTATCTATTTTGGCAATACTTTCATCTTCTACTGTCCAGTTAACTCTACTTAAATTTAACTCTTCTTCAAACGCACTTACATCGTCTATACTACTTCCTACTTCTATTGTTACTTTTCCTTTATAACTATTTGTAGGCTCTACTTCTTCTAATATGTCTTATAACCGGACAGTTTTTGAAATGATATAAAAATGGCCTAGAGATTATCTAAGTCATTTTGTCTATTA
>CALVQY010000074.1 GCA_944358355.1 uncultured Bacilli bacterium
ATATAACCTACTCCTAATCCATAACTTTTATTCATAACAGCATAAAATCCTTCTTTAACTCTATTTAAATATTCAGGCTTAGTATTTACTGTATTTAAAACATTAGTCTCAAACGAATATATTGTTTCTCCTAAACTCTCATCATCAGTTGATTCATGCACTTCTTTTAATAAATGAGGTTGTAATCTACTACCACCATTAGCAATGGTAGAAATATATTGTGATAATTGAATTGGTGTATATGTATCATACTGTCCCATAACAAAATCAAGAAGTAATCCAGGAGCTTTATTACTACTAGTATAACCTAAAGACTCTACTGGTAAATCTATTCCTGTTTCCACTCCAAGACCAAACTCTTTAAAGGTATTTCTATATATATCAAAAGCTTCTTCATTAATGACTAAAGGCTTATTATATTGATAGGTAGCCCCTGCTACTTTCATAGCTGTTTTAAACTGATAAACATTACTAGATAGAGCTAGAGCATCTATATCATTTATTCTTCCTAAAGTTCTCCAAGAACATTTCTGTGGTGTACCTGCTATTTTAATACATTCATCTACTTGATACTCACCAGGAGTAATAGCTCCTGTATTATATCCTACTAACATACTAGCTCCTTTAACAACAGAACCTGAAGTCATTGGATCAGTCATAATACCTGTAGTACAGTCTATTGTCTTATAACCTCCATTACCATCACTAACTGCTTGACGTCCTGCCATAGCAAGTATTTCTCCAGTATTAGGATCTTGAATTATTGCATAACTTTTTTTGTAATAATCAGTATTAGGTTGTCCTTTAGTAGCAAGTATTTCTTCATTTAAAATAGCTTCTAATTCTTGTTGTAATTCTATATCAATAGTAAGTACTATATCATTACCTCTTTTCCCTTCACTAACAAGCTCAAGTTCATGAGAATTAATTGTCTTATAAATAGCTTTCTTTCCTTTTAAATATTCTTCGTATTGTTTTTCTATATAACTAGTACCAACTATATCATTCAAAGCATAACCTTTTTTTAAATATTCGCTCTTCTCTTCACTAGGAACAGTACCTATATTACCTAATATTGTTCTAAAAGTATCTCCATAATTATAAACTCTTTCCCAATCAAGTTTTGTATTAAATCCAGGTAAATCTTCATTATTTTCAGCTATAAAAGCATATTCTTCATCTGTAACATCATTATTTTTAATAACTTTATCATCATATGAGTATCCCTTATTCATTAAATAATATAAATAACTAGCTTTATTATCTTCTTCACTAAAAGCATTTAACTCATCATCAGTAACTCTTTCTATCTTAAGTTCATATATATCATTACTATCTATCTTTCTTTGTTCATACTTCTCCCATTCTTCATCAGTTATTCTATCATTCATTTTACTACTATTTTTAGCCACAAAGAATTCTCTTTTATTCCTATCAGTAATTTTATCATAATCTAAAGACAAGTGTTCTGACACTTTATAAGCAAGTTCAATTTCTTCTTCTACTCCTCTATCACTGTCTTTATTATAGTAAATAGTTTTAACAGCTTTATTATCAACTATAACTTTTCCATTACGATCTAATATTCTTCCTCTAGGCGAACTAGGGCCAAGAACTGTTTTCGTAGCAAGTGTTGTAAGTTCTTCTTCATATTTAGACTGCTCTCTTAACATAACTTGATAAAGACGAAAAGTAATTACCAAAAATAAAATTATTAAAACACTCCCTAAAAATAAAAATCTTTTTCTATAAGTAAGACTATTAACAGTATAATTTCTACTAGGTCTATTAATATTTTTATTATTAACTTTCTGTTTTATTTTCAAATACAACACCTTCTTTCTTTACTAGTTTATCACATAATTTAAATTTTACTACATATAAATTAGTAAAGGTGATAAAATTTGATAGAAAGAATAATAAAAAATAATATTAAAAATTTAAATTACCATTTAGTAATGGGATATTTAGAAAGTAAAAACGTTTATCCTACTGAAGATGAAGCGATTATTATTACTAATTTCTTAAAAGAAAATTATATGGTTATTTTAAAAGATAATAGTATTTTAATGAATTTAAGAGGTAATATTAGAGATGATATCTATTATAGTGTTACAAATATTTTAATGAATTTTAAGAAAGATTATCTATAAGAAAAAAATTATGCTATAATTCTATTATAGGAGGAAGCTATGAAAAAAAATGGTTTTACTTTAATAGAATTAATTGCAACTATTGTTATCATGGCCTTAATACTTTTATTAGTAATGCCTGCGATAACTGCCTTACAGAATAATAATAAGGATAGACCTTATGAATATTATGCTGATTCTCTAATTGAAGCAGCTAAGATTTATGTAACAAGAGAAGGAGAAGATATAACATCTCTTGGAACATTAGATTTTACAGGTTGTGTAGATATTAGTTATAGTGATTTATTAAATGCTGATTTAATTCATGAATT
The DNA here is from genome assembly GCA_944358355.1 of uncultured Bacilli bacterium. Taxonomy (GTDB): domain Bacteria; phylum Bacillota_I; class Bacilli_A; order RF39; family UBA660; genus Onthousia. Next base: position 2,465 of record CALVQY010000074.1, read on the forward strand.
CGATGAAGAAAATATCGATTGTTCTAATGCTAAAATCAGATATACAAAGACAGCAAATAAGGAAAGTTATAGTTATAATTTAACATGTAGAAATACAGAAACTAATGAAGTAGTATATAACGCTAATAACATAGCTAATAATACTTGTACTGTAACTGCTAGTTAAATGATTTAATTAAGGATATTTCTTCTTTATATGGAGCCATACCATCTATATAAGGTGTTTCTAAGATTTTAGGAACATCTTTTAATTTATCATAATAAATAATGTTTATTAAGGTATCTAAACCTATAGTACCTTTACCTATATTTTCATGTCTATCTTTATGAGAACCTAAAGGATTTTTACTATCATTAACATGAACACATTTAATTTTATGTATGCCTATTACTTTATCAAAAGAAGAAATAACTGAATCAAAGTCAGTAAGATCATATCCTGCATCATTCAAATGACATGTATCAAGACAAACACCAAGTCTATCTTTCTTAAAAACTCCATCTATAATAACTTTTAACTCTTCAAAACTCTTACCTACTTCACTTCCCTTTCCAGCCATAGTTTCAAGTAAAATAGTAACATTAGTATTATCATTATCTAAGACAAAATTAAGAGCTTTAATAATATTAGAAATACCCACATCTACTCCTAAACCAACATGACTACCTGGATGTAAAACTAAGTATTTCATTCCAAATGTTTCAACTCTTTTTAACTCTTCACTTAAAAATCTGCATGAAAAGTCAAATTTATCGGGATTAGCAAGATTAATAATATAAGGAGCATGAACTATTACTTTATTTTTATCTATATCATTATCATTCATTAAGGAATAAGCTTTCTTAACATCATCTAAATCTATACTACTTCTAATAGTATTTTGAGGAGCCCCTGTATAAAACATAAAAGTATTGGCTCCATAACTTAAAGCTTCTTCTACACTACCAACTAACCCTGTATTTTTCTTATAACCAACATGTGAACCTATTATTAACATAAAATACCTTCTTTCTAAAACAATTATATAAGTTAAAAAGAAAAAACGTCAAGTATGACGTTAAGATTATATGAGTTTTGTTATTTGTTTTTTAGATAAACCTGTTAGTTCACTAATTAAAGATATATCCATCTTTTTAGCAAGCATTGATTTAGCAATAGAAATAACAGTCTCTTTTCTACCATCACTTCTAGCAGAATTTATCTCTTTTCTATGTACGATTTCAGCATCATAATATACTCCAAATTCATCATCTAATCCTAATTCTTTTATCTTTTGCACAATTATTTTTCTCTTCTAAGTTTAAAAAGATAACTATATCTAAATAAAACACAAATAATTATAATTTCCTCTTTTCTTACATCAATAGTTTAATATCTTTTTGTTTTAAACCAGTAGCTTTCATTACATCTTTAACAGATAAATTCATATTAAGAAGATTTTTAGCAATAGAAGTAGCACTCTCTTTTCTACCTTCTTTTCTACCATCATTTCTAGCAGAATTTATCTCTTTCCTATGTACGATCTCTGCATCATAATATGCTCCAAATTCATCATCTAAACCTAATTCCTTTAACTTTTCCATTATTATTCTCCCTTCCTTTAAATCTCCTATTATTTTTTCCATTTCTTCATA
>CALVQY010000075.1 GCA_944358355.1 uncultured Bacilli bacterium
ATAACAGCTTTAGGAGCAAGTATAGTTTTCTTTTTTAAGAAAGTAAATAAAACTCTCATGGATGCTCTTTTAGGTTTTGCAGCCGGTGTCATGATAGCAGCTAGTTTTTTTAGTTTAATATCTCCAGCTCTTGAAATGGCTGAAGAATTAAAAATGACCAGTTGGATAGTTATATCACTAGGTTTCTTATCTGGAGGAGTCTTACTTTTCATTGGTGATAAAGTCTATGATTATTTAGATAGAAAAAGAAAAGATGAAAACAGTAGTAAAGCTAAAAGATGTTTTATGCTAATATCATCTATAACTCTACACAATATCCCTGAAGGAATGGCTGTAGGTGTTGCCTTTGGTTCTCTTGCCTACTCCCTAACAGGTTCAACTTTAAGCGGTGCCCTAGCCCTTGCTCTTGGAATAGGACTACAAAACTTCCCAGAAGGTAGTGCCGTCTCTCTTCCATTAAGACGTGAAGGCTATACAAGAGGAAAAGCCTTCTTCTATGGACAACTATCAGGAATAGTTGAACCTATTGCAGCAGTTATAGGAGCACTTCTAGTCCTAAAGATTCAACTAATATTACCATTTTTACTAGCTTTTGCAGCAGGAGCTATGATTTATGTAGTTGTAGAAGAACTAATACCAGAAAGTCAAACAAACAAGAAAAAAGACCTTATGGCCTTATTTACAATTTTAGGATTTATGGTAATGATGATATTAGATATTGCCCTAGGTTAAGAGTCAGTTGACTCTTTTTTTACTCTAAATAAAGCTTTTGTCCAGCCTTTAACTCTATTGCATAAGTATCATCACTCTTACAAGTAAATATAAGCTTAGGTTTAACTACTTCAGTAGTATTATCAACACTTGTATCTATATTAGTAGTATTACTATTATCTGAGTCATCAGTACCTGTAGGCTCTTCCGTAACAACAGGTTCCTCTACATTAGGGATTTCATCTTCTACTGGGATATCTTGGGCTGGAGTATCAGGAACAACTACTTCTGGTTCAATTTTTTTAAAAGTATAGCCATTACTATTTAAAATAGTAATACTATCATCTATCCATAAGCATTCTGTAGGATTTTTCCCATTGTTTATAGACCAATACCCTGCACTATTTAAATGCCATCCACTTCCAGTAAACTTACCTCTTCCACATTCCATATGAACATGATTACCAGTAGCATTCCCTTTAGTACCCTCTTCATAAAATCTTTCACCACGATTTATTACTTTACCAACAAAAAGATTAGAAACGTCATTATCATGAGCAAACATCATCGTCATATAATCAACTGTACCATCAGGATATATTACTGGTTCACTACTCTCAAGCCACACTTCATTAGCATCTCCAGTATAAATCTTTCTAATAATTCCTGTAAAAGGTGCAACGATAAAGTCTATACCAGTATCACTTAAAGCATCATCAATTGCATAACTATCTTCATGAGTACCCGTCATATAGCCTTGGGTAATTCTCATATAAGGACTAGGATAAAGAGGCTTTTCCATTACTTATCACTACCTTTCACGTTAATAATATTACTTTTCTTTACTGTAATATAATCAGTATTAACTAATGATGAATAATCTTTAAGTTTTCCTTCCAAAGACTTATAAATTGTATCAGCACCTATAAAACTAAAGAAAGAAACCCATAAACTATTAGGAAAATTCACACTTGTAAAAGTAATACAAAAAAGAGTACCAACTATAAAATTAACTACTAAATTATAAATAACCAAACAACTAGAACAAGGAAAAAATTTCTTTGTTTTCTGAATAAAAGCACAGGTTATAACACTAAGAGCAATAGCAACAACTAACATCTGCTGTAATAGTGTTAGATTTAACATTTTCTTCACCTCTAAAATAGTCTATGATAAAGAAAAAGAAAAGAAACATTGTTAGCCCACAATAATTTTAATCAAACCTAATACTAATATATGCACTGGATAATATAAATAGAAAAACAATTTACACTTCTTACCTAGTTCTTTATTATAAAAGTAAATTAATATCAATGAAAATAAAGAAAAATACTGCATAGCTTCTCCAAGTACTAAAGTAGATAAAGTAATAGATATAACGAGCAAAGGAAAGTTTTCTTTAAATAAATAGAAAAAACTTATCATCAAGATTCCTAGCATTCCATAACTAAAATTACACATAATAGAAATTATTCCCATCATAACAATAATTAAAGTATATATAAAAAACAAAATAATTTTAGCATCAACTTTCTCTTTTATATGGGTTATAACAATATTTTTACTTTTATCTAGTAATAATATAGTCAAAAGTCCTAAAGTAAGAGTAAAGAAAATATTATTAGAATCTAAATAAAAGAAACTATTAAAAAAAACATAATCATAAACAACTTCTGAAATAATTGAAAGCACCAAAAGTCTTAAAAAATATTTACTAAAACTCTTAGTATGAACATATCCTTCTGTTAATAAAAAGGCAAAGATAGGAAAAGAAAGTCTTCCTACTGCTCTTAAAAAATTATAAAAAGGCGTACCAAAAATAATGCCAATATGATCTATTGTCATAGTAATAATTGCAATAAGTTTTAAATTAAAATTACTCAAACACTTTTTCATAAATATAATATAGCATAAATCCTAATTTTAATATATAATATTAATTAATTCGAGGTGTTATAACATGGATTTAGAAAATATTAGAAAAAATATTTATCATAGTTACAATGAAGAATACCTAAAGAAAATATTGATAGATTTTTCTAATCAAACATTAGATACAAATAATTTTAATATCGAAAATAGAAATATTAACAAAGTATTAAATAGCTTTTTTGAAGATTTAATCTATAAAGCAAAATCAAAGAATGGTAAATACTCACCAAAAGAAATAATAGATGATGATAATCTTTTAGAAGAAGCTTTAACTTACATAAATGAACACAAAAATTTCTATCAGCAAAAAAGTAATGAAGCTAATTTAAGAGATTTTTTCTTTAGTTCATCAATGGTTGGTAAAGTAACAAATTTTAATCCTGTCATAGCAAGAAAAATATATGAAAAATATTTGCCATATGAAAATGCCACAATATTTGATTACTCCTGTGGCTTTGGTAGTAGAATGTTAGGAGCCTTAACAAGTAAATATAACTATCATTACATTGGCGTAGACCCATATGAAGAACTATATAAAAGACTATTATTTTTTTCTAAATGGATTAAAGATACCTTAAATAACAAAGCTATAGCAGAAATATTTAATACTGGTTCTGAGCAATATATTTCTCAATTAAAAGAAAAAGTAGACTTATCTTTTAGTAGTCCACCTTATTTTAATTATGAAACATATACAAGTTGTAATACTCAAAGCTATATCAAATATAACACCTACAATTCTTGGCTAGAAAATTATGTAAAGAAAACACTAGAAAATATATATAAATACACAAAAGAAAATGGTCTTCATTTAGTAAATTTAGAAGATACTAAAAGAATAAAACTTTTAAATGATTGGTTAGATATAGCTACTAAAGTTGGTTTTACTTTAGAAGAAATAGAAACATTATCAACAAGAAAAAGATATTCTAATAAAAATAGTAACAAATTATTAGTTATGAGGAAAAGTTAATCTATATAAACTTTAAAATAATCATATACTAATTTTGACAATAGTCATAACTTTGATATATTATTACCAAATAACTTGCCTGTGAAGGATTAAAGCTGGGTTCTCAAATGAGAGTAGATATACATTTGTATATTTAGAATTTCTTTGCTCCTGGGGCAAGTTTTTTTAAAATAAAAATGCCTGAGGGGCAACGTACTTAACATACGCTTAGCATTTAACTACCTACCTCAGGTCTTGTATATATAATAACACAAACAAATATCAAAATCTATACAAAAATAAAAAGTACTGATTAAACAGTACTTTAGAAACAATAGATTAACGTTTACTAAATTGTGGAGCACGTCTTGCTTTCTTAAGACCTGGTTTCTTACGTTCTTTCTTACGTGCATCACGAGTAATAAATCCTTCAGCTTTCAATATCTT
>CALVQY010000076.1 GCA_944358355.1 uncultured Bacilli bacterium
AAAGATTTTATTTAAAAGATCCTATTTATTCTGAGCCTAATCAACATTCAGTTTTGTTAGTTCTTGATAATAATATAATTATGAGAAGTAAAAGAAAAACTGAGAAAATGCTAAAAAATAGTGAAATAGAACAGAAATGGGAACAATTAAATTATCAAGAAAGACAAGTATTACAGGCGATATATGATAAAGGTGAAACTACATCTTTAGAAGTTGCAGAAATCATTGATAGAGGGAAGACAACTGCGGTTAAGTTGCTTAATAGATTAGTTGACTATGATTTAATAGTTTGGACAGGTACTACCAAATATGACAAATTTGGTAGATACATTATTAAATAAATTTTATATTTATTTAATAATGTTCAGATGCGTTCAGTTCTGTTCAGATGCGTTCAGTTCTGTTCAGATGCGTTCATTTTAAATTATATATATTATAAAGATTATAAGATTAACTACTATTTTAGCTAATCTTTTTCTTTACTAAATTTTACTTTACAAGATGAAAAAAATTTGTAAATTAAAAATATCTATGCTATTATTACTTTATAAGATAAAATACAGGATGGAGGATAGGTTTAATCATGGTAAAGAAAGATGTTGTAGTAAAAAGTGTATCAGGATTACATGCAAGACCAGGTAGTGCCTTAGTAGAACTAGCTCTTACATTTAACTCTGATATAAAACTTATTCATAATGGTAGTAGTATTAATGCTAAAGAAATACTAGAAGTTATGATGGGAAATATTAATTGTGGAGATAAATTAACTGTTGAAGTTAATGGTGATGATGAGGGGAAAGCTTTAGATGCAATATGTGAATATATAGAAAAAGGTGAAGAGTAGATGAAGTACTTAGGTAATAAAGTTGGTAATGGTCTAGCTCTTGGAAAGGTTTATATAATAGATGCTAAAATTCCAGAATTAAAAGAGATTAAACTAACAACAGATGATGAAATTGTTAAAGAAAAAGAGGAGTTAAAAGCTATTGTAGAAAGTGTTTGTAAAGACTATGAAAGATTAGAAGCAGAAGCTACTTCTGATGATATTAAACAGTTATGTAATTTTTATAAAATACTTTTAAGTTCTAATTCTCTTGTTACTTCAATGGAAGAAGTAATAGATGAAGAAAAATATGATAAAATGACGGCTATTACTAAAGTAATGAAAAGAAAAGCTGAAGAACTATCTTTAGTTGATAATGCTTATTTAAAAGAGAGAAGTAAAGACATAGAAGATGTTACTAATAAACTTCTTAGAAAAGCTTTAGGTATTAAAGAGATAGACTTAAGTAAACTCTCTGAAGATACTATTTTAGTAGCAGAGTCAATTCCTCCTTCAGTTTTACTTTCTAATAACTTAGGATATGTTAAAGGAATAGTAGCAGAGCTTGGTGGAAAGACAAGTCATGTCGCTATACTAGCATCAACTCTTGGAATTCCATCAGTCTTTGGAATAAAAGAAGTTAGTAAAACTTTAACTGATGGAGAATTAATCTTTGTTAATGGTAATGAAGGCTATATTGAAAATAATTTAACAGATACTAAAATTAGTAATATAAAAGAAAAGATAAAGAAAGAAGAATTACTTAAATCCTCATTAGTAGAGATGAAAGATAAAAAATCTTTAACAAAAGATAATAAATCCCTACTTATAACTGCTAATGCTGGAGAGTTATCAGAACTTGATAAGTTACTTGAAGTTAATTCTGATGGTATAGGTCTATTTAGAACAGAGTTCTTATTCTTAAATAGGAGTGTAGAACCAGAAGAAGATTATCTATTTAATGTCTATAAAACTTTTGCAGAAAAGTTAAATGGCAAACAATTAATTATTAGAACTCTTGATATCGGTGGAGATAAGAAATGTCCTTATATTGATATTAAGGATGAACAAAATCCATTCTTAGGATATAGAGCGATAAGATATTGTTTAGATAATAAAGACTTCTTTAAAGTTTGTCTAAGAGCTATTTTAAGAGCAAGTCATTATGGCAATGTCATGATAATGTATCCAATGATATCATCATTAGAAGAAGTATATAAAGCTAACGAGATATTAGATGAAGCTAAAAGGGAACTTGCTAGTAAAAATATTCCATTTGATGAAAATATTAAAGTAGGGATCATGGTAGAAGTTCCTAGTACAGCAATCATGGCTGATATGTTAATAGATGAAGTTGATTTCTTTAGTATTGGTACTAACGATTTAATTCAATATACCGTGGCAGTTGATAGATTAAATCCAACTGTTAGTAACCTTTATAGTTTCTATAATCCAGGAGTTATTAGACTTATTAAAAATACCATAGATGCTGTTAAAGATAAAAAAGATAAGTTCGTTGGTATGTGTGGAGAAATGGCAGCTGATCCATTAGCAATTATCTTACTTGTTGGTTTAGGACTACAAGAATTTAGTGTAAATGCTAGCATGGTTTTAAAGGTTAAAAAACTAATATCTATGATAGATAGCAGGGAAGCTGAAGTTATTGCAAATAAAGTCTTAACTTTAAAGACTGCTAAAGAAGTAGAAGCTTATTTAGATAAAGAAGCTAAAAAAATATATGGTAAATATTATTAAAAGGAGGAGATAATATGAAAGACAATAATATTTTATTAGCAAGAATTGATAACAGATTAATTCATGGACAAATAGTATGTTTGTGGGCAGGGGCAGTAGGAGCAAATCTAATTGTTGTAGCAGATGATGAAACTGCGGAAAGCGAAATAGAACAAAGCGTTATGAAAATGGCCGCATCATCATTAGGTTATGACACAAGATTTTTTACAATTCAAAAGACTATTGATATTATAGATAAAGCATCAGATGATCAACACATCTTATTGATATGTCAAACTCCTAAAGATTTAAGGAGATTACTAGAAGGAGGTGTAAAGATAAAGGAGGTAGATATTGGAAATATGTATTATGATGAAGGTGAAGAGAAACTAACTGATAAAGTTTCTGTTAGTAAAGAAGATCTTGATGATTTAAATTATATCAAAAAACATGTTGATAAAATTTATATCCAAGATACACCTGATTCACCAAGAAAAGAATTTTAAAAGAGAGGGGAAAAATTATGGAAATAACATTATTACAAGGAATAATTATAACATTAGTAGTTATGGTCCTTGTTGTTGACAGACACCTAGAAGCATTATTTATCTTTAGGCCAATTATTGTTTGTCCTATAGTAGGTGCTATTTTAGGAGATTTAAATACAGGCTTAGTAGCTGGTGGTATGGTAGAACTTGCTTTTGCAGGTATAGCTGGAATTGGTGGAGCAAGTGTTCCTGAAGCTTTACTTACTAGTGTTATGACTGTTGTATTTGCTCACATTACAGGAAATAATGTAGCAACTAGTTTAGCATTAGCATATCCATTTGGAGTTTTATTACAATTCTTATGGACTGTTAGAAATACAGCTTTTACAGCTTTCAATGGTCCTGCTGAAAGATATGCTAAAGAAGGTAATGTTAAAGGATTATTTAAACTATGCTTTTATGGAATAGTTCTCACAAGTATTGCTACTGGTATTTTAACATTCCTATCAGTATATGCAGCCCAAGAACCATTAAAAGCTTTAGTAGAAGCAATGCCAGATTGGTTAATTAATGGATTCCAAGTAGCTGGTGGATTACTTCCTGCTGTTGGATTTGCTATGTTACTTCGTGTAACTTTAAAAGCAAGATATGTTCCATACTTACTTGC
>CALVQY010000077.1 GCA_944358355.1 uncultured Bacilli bacterium
CTATATTTTGTAAAAAATGAACTTTACATTGACTAAAATTATAGAAAAGCTTTACAATAATTAAAAAGAGGTGTTTTGTATGTATCAAAAATATTATCGTAGGCATATGATTAAAAGTGCAATTATTATAATTTTTTTACTTGCTTTTGCTATAGTTTCAACATACTTAATATATCATAATTTTTCTAATGCAAGAGAAAGAGATATAGATACAGGAGAAATGGAAGTTGTTTTTCATGGTAAAGAAGGGAATAAAATCAATTTAACAAGATTTACTCCTGTAAGTGATGCTGTGGGACTTAGTTCTACTGAATACAGTTTTACTGTTAAAAACAATACTGATAGCAGTGTTAGGTATAAAATAGTTTTAGAAGAGAATACTAAAAGAATGAGTAAAGATGATTGTATTAATAGTACTATTCCTAAAGAATTATTAAAACTAAGTTTAAGGGTGGATCATCAAACACCTACAGCGATGATATTAAGTGAATATCAAGATAATGTTTTATATGAAGATACACTTGAAGCTGATAGCGAAGAAGAGTATTCTATTAGACTCTGGGCTATTAATAGTGATTTTGTTATAGATAGAAATAGTCATTATCATGCTATTATAAAAGTAATTGAAGAGGGGTAATTTTTATGCTTAATAATAAAGGTTTTGCAATTTCTACAATATTATATAGTCTTTTAATTATGGCTACATTAATTTTATTCTTGTTGGTTGCTAATCTTGGATTTGAAAGAAGAACAACTAATGATTTAGTTAATGAAATAACTGATGAGTTAAATGAATTTGCTAAAACTCATAAATAATTAAAAAAAGTTAGCAGAAACAGTTGACAAGTGCTAACTTTTATCATACAATAATATTGGCAATTGGAAAAAGAGAATGCTAAAATTAGTATTTAAGTAGTTGAAACAATGCCTTAGGAGGTAATTATGCTTAGTGAAAGACAAAAAAAGATATTAAAATTAATTGTTGAGTCTTATATTAGACAAGCTAAGCCTGTTAGTAGTAATCAACTCTGTAAAAAATTAAAGTGTTCTAGTGCTACTATTAGAAGTGAAATGGCTAATCTTGAAGACTTAGGTTATCTTGAAAAAACTCATACTTCTAGTGGTAGAGTTCCTAGTGAGGAAGGATATCGTTACTATGTTGATAATTTAATGGAAGCGAAAAAGATGAATGGAGAGGAGATGTTGAAACTTCAGATAATCTTTCATAATCAATCATTAGAATTAAGTGATTGTATTAATAAAAGCTTGCAGGTAGTTTCTGATATGACTTCTTATACGGCTGTAGTTTTAGGTAAAGCTAGTCATGAAAATTTATTAAAAGAAGTTAGAGTTGTACCGCTATCAACTAGTCAGTTAATAGTTATTGTAGTAACTGATAAAGGTAGAGTAGAACATAAGAATATTACTCTTGATAATGTTAGCGTGGATGATATTAAAAAGACGGTAGAGTTGATTAATAACTTAATAGTAGGAACTCCTATAGATGAAGTTAGTACTAAGTTAGAGTTTGAGATTAAACCTATTATCTCTAAATATGTAGAAGGGCATCAACAACTATACAATGCTATTTATAATGTCTTTAATGATATTACAAATACTGATATTAATGTTGTAGGTAGAACTAAATTCTTAGAACAGCCTGAATTTGATAATGTTGATAAGATTAGAGATTTGTTTAAGAAACTTGATGATAAAGAAATACTTCAGGAAATTAAAAGAGATGATTCTAATAATATCGAAGTCTATATTGGTAGTGAAAATAAACTTGATGATGATGTTACTATTATTAAGACTAACTTTAAAACTGATAGTGAAGAAGGTACACTTGCTATCATAGGACCTAAGAGAATGGAATATGATAGAGTTGTCAGTATCTTAGAATATTTAAAAGAAAATATAGAAAGGTAGTGAATAGATGGAAACTAAAGAAGAGAAAGTTACAGAAAAAGAACATGAATGTAACTGTGAAGGTAAAGATAAAAAAACTTGTGAATGTCATGATAAATCTAAAAAACATGATAAACATCATGATGAGATTAAAAAGTTAAAAAAAGAGCTTGAAGATAAAGATAAGCAAATTACAGAATTAAATGAAAAGATAAAATATAATCAAGCTGAACTTATCAATTATCGTAAAAGAAAAGAAGAGGAAGTTGCTAATAGATTAAAATATGCTAATCAAGATTTAATTAGCGAATTAATCCTTATATTAGATAACTTTGAACGTGCTATTAGGCTTGATGATAATAATCTTACTGATGAGTTATCTAAATTCTTAAAAGGATTTAAGATGATGTATGCAAGTTTTGATGATGTGTTAAAAAAATATGGTCTTACTGAAATAGAAGCAGAACATAAAGAGTATGATCCTAATACTATGGAAGCTTTAATGACTGATAGTGATAAAGACTTTAAAGATGGAGAAGTCCTTGAAGTTTTACTTAAAGGCTATCGTCTTAAAGATAGAGTTATTAGACCTGCTTCTGTTAGGGTAAATAAACTTGATGAAGAGAATGATAATAAAGATAATAATGATAATAAAGAAGGAGAGGATATAAATGAGTAAAATAATTGGTATTGATTTAGGTACAACTAATAGTTGTGTCTGTGTATTAGAGGCTGGAGAGCCTAAAGTAATTCCTAATGCGGAAGGAGATAGAACTACACCATCAGTAGTTGCCTTTAATAAAGATGGAGATAGAATAGTAGGTGCTGCTGCTAAAAGACAAGCAATTACTAATCCAAATACTATTTCATCTATTAAAAGATTAATGGGTACTGATAAGAAAGTAGAAGCTAATGGTAAGAAGTATAGTCCTGAAGAAGTTTCAGCTATGATTTTAAGTAATTTAAAAGAGTCTGCTGAGAACTATTTAGGAGAAAAAGTTACTAAAGCAGTTATTACTGTTCCAGCATACTTTAATGATGCGCAAAGACAAGCTACTAAGAATGCTGGTAAGATTGCAGGACTTGAGGTTGAACGTATTATAAACGAGCCAACTGCTGCTGCACTTGCCTATGGTCTTGATAAACAAGATAAGAATCAAACAATCTTAGTATATGACCTTGGTGGTGGTACATTCGATGTATCTATCCTTGAGTTAGGTGATGGAGTTGTAGAAGTTAAATCTACTAGTGGTAATAACCATTTAGGTGGAGATGACTTTGATAATAAAATAATTGATTATCTTGTTAGCGAGTTTAAGAAAGAAAACGGTGTTGATCTTACTAAAGATAAAATGGCTATGCAAAGATTAAAAGAGATTGCTGAAAAAGCTAAGAAAGATTTATCTGGTATGACAAGTACTCAAGTATCTGCACCATTTATCTCTCAAGGAGCAGACGGTCCACTTCACTTAGATATGACATTAACTAGAGCTAAGTTTGAAAGCTTAATTAGTGATTTAGTAGATTCTACATTAGAGCCAGTTAGAAATGCTTTAAGAGATGCTGATTTAAAAGCTAAAGACTTAGATAAAGTAATATTTGTTGGAGGTTCTACAAGAGTTCCACTAGTATATGATACAGTTAAGAAAGAACTTGGTATGGAACCATCTCGTGAAGTTAACCCTGATGAAGTAGTTGCTATGGGTGCTGCTAT
>CALVQY010000078.1 GCA_944358355.1 uncultured Bacilli bacterium
AATGTGATCTTTGATATGTTTAATTCTTAGTTTTTGTTCAAAAGTAAAAGTAATACCAGTAATAGAAGATATAATGTCATCTTTAGATGATTTGCAATTTTTACGAAGACAATTTATAATATCTTCATCTGAAAAAGAATCATTGTTTAAGATGATATCAATGATATCTTGACTAGATTTACCAAAGATATCAGAGAAAACCATATCAAGTTTGCAATTACCAACGGTAAGAGCATTAGTAAATCTATTCTTTTCAGATGTTTTATTACAGGTAAGTTTGTAAAGATATCTAGTAAATTCTCTTAAGACTCTAAAGTCTTTATAAGGAATAAAACTAGAACGAACAATACCTAACTTAAACAAGTCTGCAATCCATTTTGCATCCTTGTTATCGTCTTTCTCACCTTTGATGCATTTAACCCATTTAGGATTGGCAACGACGACATTAGAAATAAAACCTTCTAATGCATTGTATACAGGAATATAATACTTGCCGGTAGATTCCATACATACATTTTGACAGTCGTTTTCTAAAAGCCATTCTCTAAAACCAATTAAACTGTTATTAAAGGTAGAAAAACGTTTTTTAAGATATTTAGGTATTTGGTTAGTTGAATCACAAATAACTGCAACAATAAAAGTTTTGTGAACATCAACTCCACATGCTTTTGGATAAATAACTTCCATAAATAAATCCTTCCTTTCAAAAATATTTTAGAAGGAGTGAGTTGTCTATGCAGTTAACACTAAGAATTAACTAAAGTCAATGATTAATCTACAGTCTCAAAGGAACTACTTATGTGTGCTTGAAACAACTGCATTTGCACTGCTTTATATGCTGGTTTAATCCCAAGAGTTACAGGAAGTCTGCAACTCACTCCCCCGTGCTTTGTAGTACACATTCCTTCATGACTGTTATTATAAAGAAAAATAAATTTAGTTCAAGGTTTTAATTCCTATGTGTGCCTTGAACGGAGTGAAAGGAATGGAACTTTATATGAATATTAACTATGAACTATATAAAATATTTTATGAAGTAGTAGTAAATGGAAGTATTTCTAAAGCTGCTAATTCAATGTATATTTCCCAACCTGCTGTATCTCAAGCGATTAAGAACTTAGAAGAAAAACTAGGAGGTAAGCTTTTAATAAGAACAAAGAAAGGAATAGTCTTAACAGAAGAAGGTAAGGTTTTATTTGATTATGTAAAAAAAGGAATAGAATCCTTTCAAAATGGCGAAAATGCCTTTTTAAATTATCTTAATCTAGATAGTGGTTCAATTAGAATTGGTGCCAGTACTACTATAACAAGAAATATAGTTATGCCCTATTTAGAAAAGTTTCATAAAAAATATCCCAAAGTAGATATTAAAATAACAAATGATTTAACCTCTAATTTAGTAACATCTTTAAGAAATGGTGACTTAGACTTATCAGTCGTAAACCTACCTATGGAAGAGAATAAAGACTTAAAAATTATTCCAATATGTAAAGTTCAAGATATTTTTGTAGGTAATTTAGACTATTATAATAGAACTAAAGGACACTTAAGAATAGATGAATTATTAAACTATACTCTAGTTACTCAAAAAGAACCTAGTAATACAAGAAGATTTTTAAATAAATACTTAAAAGATAATAATATTACTACTAATATTTCTAATGAAATAGTAAGTTATAGTCTTGTTATAGACTTTGTTAAAGCAGGATTTGGAATAGGTTATGGTACTAAAGAGTTTATAGAAGACGATCTAAAAGAAAAAAGACTCTTTGAAATAGAAGTAACACCAACTATTCCTAAAAGAGAAATAGGAATAGTTACCTTAAATAATACTATCCCTAATTATAGTGCTAAAAAATTAATTGATTTAATGATGGAAAATTGAAATGATAATATTTTTATGATATCTTAAATATATAAAATAATAGAGGTTAAAGAATATGCAAAAGATAGATGAAAGAAGTTTAGAATTAAAACCAGAAGAATACTTTGATTACTGTAAAAACAATAAAAATATAAGAGGAGTTTGGGTAATAACAGATAAACAATCTATATTTTATAGTCAAATTTTAAATAATGATTATAGAACTCATGATGATATTTATATTGACATTGAAAACGAGATTCATCCTAACGAGCAAAAATTCGGTTGGGATGCTATACGTCAAAGTCATGCTTATATTGCATCAGCTGGTGTTGAATTAATGATTCAAATGCCAGATAATGGAAAACTTAGTTATAGTCAGGCTAAGTTTATAATAGATACATTAAATATTGTAGAGAAGTTTAATAGGAATGAAGATAATAAAAAAATAAAAATAGATTTATTTGAACCTTCTGATAAAGAAAGTAAATATAATACAACTAGTATAGAAGGTATAAAACTGTTAAAAGATAAAATACAAAAAGAAATCACTCATAATATTGATATTGAAGAAGAAAAGATTATTGGAACAACTTTACCTAAAGAAGAAGTAATAAGTAATATAATGTCTAACTTAAATCTTAATTCATATAAAAGTGCTAATGATTTAAAAAATCTTTTAAGAAAATGCTCATCATATATAAATGATGATTATTATAGTAATATATTTAAAGAGATTATGCCAAATTATAAGAATATAGAAAAACTATATAAAATAATAACAGAGTTAGATATACAAAGTGAGCGAGTAGAGAGTTTTAATTTAGAAAACTTAGAAGTTGTGTTATATAGACTTATAAAGCAAAGTTTTAATAATAAGAGAACATTTGATGATATACTTGATTATTTACATAAACTTCAGTATCAAGACAGAACTTTAGTAAATGAAATATTTCCAAATTATGAGTTACTATTAAAACTATGTGAAGATATTATATATATAGATAAGAAAGAACTAAATAAAGAATTAGAATCTACTACTTCTTATGAAGATGTTGTTAAAGTAATTACAAAGTTTAATTATTCAAAAAACAAAAAAGAATTATTAGAAAAATATGAAGAATTAAATAAATATAATAATAATCTCGAAGATTTAAAACAAGCTAAAAATATAATAGATTCAAAAGAATATTTAAATGGTTTAATTAATAATAGAAAAGAAAAGTTAGAAACAAAAAATTCCTATATTTTGAGTTTAGAAGAAAATAAAAGAGAAATTGTTAAAGAAGAGGTATCAAAAGAGAATATAAATAATCTTATAAGAAAATCATCTAGCAACTTTTTAAAAAGAATTTTGTTTAGAAACAGAATAAAGAAATATGAAAATGAGTTAGAAAAGTCAAAAGATAAAATTGAGACTTTATCAAAAGATAATAGAATAAAAGAAGATAAGATAAATAACTTAGATGATGAAATAAATTATATAGAAACGGAATTTAAAGAATTTACAAAGTTTGATTATATGCCAGATAATACAAACGATATGAATCTTTATTATCAAAAAGATTTAGATGAATATGAAAGTAACATTTTATACCTTATAAGTAGTCTAAAAAAAGATATA
>CALVQY010000079.1 GCA_944358355.1 uncultured Bacilli bacterium
AAATTTTACTTTTTTTTTACTTTTTTGACAAAAAAATACTTTTTTCGACAATATAATATAGTAGACTGATAGCAAAGCAAGAAATTGCTTTGAAGGGGGAATTATATTATGAAAGATTATGAAATTAATGATGAGACACTTGCTATTATTCCTGATGATATATGGAATTCTATTGTAGTAGAAGATAATTGTAATTATGAAGTAGAAAGAAAGCCATTAGATATTATCGATTATAGTTGTAAATATTTTGGTAGTTCTTATCCTGGTAGGAAAGAAGGCTCTAAAGATATTTTAAATAGTAGTTATAAACTTCCTATTTTAGTGGAAGATACAAGAAATTTAGTTTTTTTTCCTACTACTAGTCCTATTGATAATGATTGTAGTTGGATATCTTTAAAAAATATAAAAGAATATCGAAGACTTAATAATTTACAAACAGAAGTGGAATTTAAAAATGGTAAAATAATTACAGTGGATATTTCATATAATTCTTTTAATAATCAAGTAATGAGAGCGAGTAGGTTAGAGTCAATTACAAGAAATCGTAGAGAAAAAGCAGAAAAATTGAATTAAACTGCTTTTTTTCTGTTTATTTAGGGGTAAATATGATATAATATTCTTGCGTGTATAGGAGTACTAAAATAGGGTGTAGGTGATTATATGGTCGTTTTTTTGAGTAATTATGGTAATTAGGTCATTAAAAGTTACGAATTTTCGTAATTATGATAGATTTAATATTACTTTGGGAAGTAAAATGAATATTTTTATTGGAAATAATGCTAGTGGAAAGACAAATATTTTAGAAGCTATTGCAATACTTGGACTTACTAAATCATTTAGAAATGGATTAGATAGTGATGTTATTAAGTTTGGTAAGAAAAAATCTATTATAGAAGGTAGAGTCTTAAATAATAAGCAGATAAAAGACTTAAAGATAGAATTTTTAGAGAAAGATAAAAATATCTTTGTAAATAGTAAAAAAATACAAAAATATGCTTCATACATTTCTAATTTAAATATAATTCTTTTTACTCCTAATGATTTAGATATTATAAAGGGATCACCTAGTATTAGAAGAAATTTGCTAAATATGACATTATCACAAATTTCTTACTCTTATTTAGTTACTTATAATGAATATAATAAGATTTTAAAAACACGTAATGAATATCTTAAAATATTGTTTACTAATGGAATTGCTGATAAGACTTATTTAGATGTTTTAACAGATAAGTTAGTAGAGAAAGCTGTTTTGATTTATAGGGAGAGATTCAAGTATTTATCTTTAATTAATAGTTATATTAGTGATATTTATTATAATATTACGGAAGATAAAAGAATATTAACAATAGAATATAGACCTAATATAATTATTAATTCTTACGATAAAGAAAAATTAAAAGAAGTTTTAATTAGTACTTATAAGAAAAATTATAGAAGAGAATTAAATGCCGGTATGACGCTATTTGGGCCCCATAGAGACGATTTTTGTTTTATTATGGATAATAATACTGATATGAAGATTTATGCGTCAGAGGGGCAGCAGAAATGCGCTGTACTTGCTTATAAACTTTCTTCTATTCCAATATTCAAAGAAAATAATGGAACTAATCCAGTACTTCTTTTAGATGATATATTTAGTGAACTTGATTTAACAAAGAGAAATAAGCTTTTAAAATATGTTAGTAGAGATATTCAAAGTATTATAACAACTACTGATTTAAAGAATATTTCCAAGAAAACTTTAGATAATGCAGTTATATTTAAAGTTAATGATGGAAAAATAGAGAGGAGTTAAGTATGGAAGAAAAAGTAGAAAGTAATTATGATTCTTCGGCAATACAAGTACTAGAAGGATTAGAAGCTGTTAGAAAAAGACCTGGTATGTATATTGGTTCTACTAGTTCTAGAGGACTTCATCATTTAGTATGGGAAATTGTTGATAATGCTATAGATGAAGCTTTAGCAGGATATTGTACACATATTGAAGTTACTATTAATAAAGACAATAGTATTACAGTTAAAGATGATGGAAGAGGGATCCCTGTTGATATTCATCCTAAAACTCATAAAAGTACAGTAGAAACTGTTTATACAGTACTTCATGCTGGAGGTAAATTTGGTGGAGGCGGATATAAAGTATCTGGAGGACTTCATGGTGTAGGAGCTTCAGTTGTTAATGCTTTATCTGACTGGTTAGAGGTTAAAGTATATCGTGATGGAAAGATATATTATCAAAGATATCAAACAGGAGGTAAGCCAGTTGAACCTTTAAAAGTAATAGGAGAATGTGATAAAGATAGAACTGGTACAACTGTTACATTTAAACCAGATGACCAAATATTTACAGAAACTACTGTATATGATTATGATACTTTAAAAACAAGACTTCGTGAGTTAGCTTTCTTAAATAGAGGTCTTCGTATTACTTTATATGATGATAGAGAAGATCCTAAGAAAGATACTTTTCATTACGAAGGAGGAATTCGTGAATATGTAGAGATGCTTAATAAGAATAAAAATCCAATTCATCCTACAATTATTGATATAACTGGAGTTATGAATGATATTTCTCTTGAAGTAGCTTTACAATATAATGAGTCATATAATGCAGCGATTTATTCATTTGTTAATAATATTACGACACCAGAAGGTGGTACTCATGAAGATGGTGTAAGACGTGCTTTAACTAGAGTTTTGAATAAATATGCTGTTAGTCATAACCTTCTAAAAGATAAAGATGATTCTTTAAGTGGTGATGATGTTAAAGAGGGTATTACAATGATTATTTCTGTAAAACATCCTAATCCACAGTTTGAAGGTCAGACTAAGACGAAACTTGGTAATAGTGAGGTTAGAGGAATAGCTGATAAAATATTTTCAGAACAATTTGAGAGGTTTTTATTAGAACATCCTGATGAAGCGAAGATTATTATTGAAAAATGTATAACAGCATCAAGGGCTCGTGTGGCTGCTAAGAAAGCAAGAGAGTTAACTCGTCGCAAGGGTGACTTAGATATGACGAATGTTTGGGGTAAACTTAATGATTGTAAAAGTAAAGATGCCTCAGAATGTGAGATATTCTTAGTCGAGGGAGATTCTGCCGGTGGTTCTGCTATTAAAGGAAGAAATAGTATGACACAAGCGATACTTCCTTTACGTGGTAAGATTTTAAATGTAGAAAAAGCAAGACTTGATAGGGCTTTATCTAATGAAGAAATTAGGACTATTATAACAGCATTTGGAACAGGAATAGGGGAAGAGTTCGATATTTCTAAGTTGCGTTATAATAAGATTATTATAATGACTGATGCTGATGTTGATGGTTCTCATATTAGAGTTTTACTTTTAACATTATTTTATCGTTTCTTTAGACCTATTATTGAAGAAGGACATGTATATGCTGCTCAACCTCCTTTATATAGAATTACTCATGGTAAGACACGTAA
>CALVQY010000080.1 GCA_944358355.1 uncultured Bacilli bacterium
AGTGGAAATAAATATATGAAGTAGAATATTTAGTTAGTTTTGGCTACTTGAAAATAATTAATATTTATGATACTATGAATATGTAAAAGGAATTTACATATAATTAAAAAAGAGGAATACCTAGTTTTGCGTTCTGGGTGTTACCTCTAAAATGGTTAGAAGTAAACACCCTAATTACAAAGTTGTAATAGGGCGTTTTACTATCTATAAATAATTAAAAGAATTATAATAAGTAATAGTATTACTATTAAAGAATCTTTCTTACTCATAAACATTTCCCCTTTCTAACCCCCTGAAATCAAGAGATATAGAAAGAGGCAAACACCCATTACTAAGTATTCCTAACAGATATACTACCACATATGATATATATAATCAATCGAACAAGATACATTTTTTAATAGAAAATTTGTTTTATATGTTTTGATATAATTAGAAGAGTACAATATTTTTCTTTTTATATTGTCTAGGTATTTCTCCTATGCTATAATTTTGCTTGGAAGGTGATAGTATGCATTTTTATAGTTTGGATCATGAGGCTTCTTTTGAGGATTTAAAAAAATTTAATTATCCTAATCAAAAGATAGGTGTAATTGCCCATATCGAAAACAAAGATGGAGAAATTTTACTACAACAAAGAGGAGTAAAATCACGTGATGAAAATGGTTTATATGAAGATATAGGTGGTAAAGTAGAAAGAGAAGATGTGAACTTTATATCAGCGATTAAGCGTGAAATTAAAGAAGAAGCAGGAGATGAAATTAATTTAGTTTTTAGTGATTCTATAGGAATTTATCATTGCTATAAAAATGACATTAACTGGATTTTTGTAATCTATTTTGTTAAATATATTGATGGGAATTTTAAAATAATGGAAAAGGATAAGTGTACTGATTACCACTTCTTTAAATATGATGAGGCAATTAATTCAGAATTAGTTACGGAAAGCTGTAAATATTTAATTAAAAGTATAAAATGTAATTATAGATAGTAGTTTAATTAATGATTTTGAAAAAAAAGTTAATATTTATATAGTACTTGAAAAGAATATATATTTATGATACTATGAATATGTAAAACAAATTTACATATGATAAAAAAAGGGAATACCTAGTTTTGGAGTGCTAGGTACTATCCCCAAAAATTGGTTTATAGTACCACTCTAAGGAGTAGGTACTAGTTTTATTATAATGAAATAAATCAGAATAATAAGAAGGATAATGATTAAACAAAGAAATTTTTCTATTTTTCTCATATCCATCTCCCCTTTCAACAGTATAAAATTATAAGTTAGAAAGGGATAGTACCTAAACAACTAGATATTCCATTAATAATGTAACATATATATTAAAATAAAACAATCGAACAAGATACATTTTTTAATAGAAATTTTGTTTTATATATTTTAATATAACTAGAAGAGTACAACAATCTTCTTTTTATATTGTTTAGGTATTTCTCTTATGCTATAATTTTGTTTGGAAGAGGTGAATTATGTTAGAAGTTAAAGACTTAAAGAAGAAGTTCGTTAAGTATAATGCTAAACGTAAAAAAGAAGAGTTTTATGCTGATAATGGTATTAGTTTTAAAGCTAAAGATGGAGAAATCATCGGAATATTAGGACCAAATGGGGCAGGGAAAACAACACTACTTAGAATGATTGCAGGAATCCTTGAACCTACTAGTGGTACTATTTCTTTTGGAAAATTAGATTATCTTCATAATGAGATAGAAATTAAGAAAAATATTGCCTATCTATCAGGAAATACTAAACTATATAATACTTTATCACCATATGAGTTATTAAAAATGTGTGGAAATGTTTATGGAGTAGAGGAAAGCAAATTAGAGGATAGAATAAAAGAAATATCTAAGAAGTTAAATATGAATAGTTTCCTATATAATAGAATTGAAAATTTATCAACAGGACAGACCCAAAGAGTTAATATTGCAAGATGCTTAGTTCATGATCCTAAATATTATATTTTAGATGAAGCGACTAGTGGTCTTGATATTATTTCTAGTCAAATTATTTTAGACTTTATTAAAGAAGAAAAGAAACGTGGGAAGATAATTTTATATTCTACTCATTATATGGAAGAAGCTGAAAATATTTGTGATAATGTTATTATGATTAATAAAGGTATTGTAATTAAAGAAGGTACTCCTAGTGAAATAAAAAAATCTACTAAAACTACTAATTTAAGAGATGCTTTCTTTACTTTAATAGGAGGTGTTTCTAATGAGTAATTTAGGTAATATTTTAAAGAAAGAATTAAGAGAGATGTTTCGTGATAAGAAATCTCTTATGATGATGTTAATTATTCCTATTTTAATACCAGCTTTAGTAATAGGAATGTCTGCTTTATTTGAAGCGCAAACTAATAAGCCTATAACTGATTATAATAAAATAGGTTTTGATTATGAATTAAGTGAGATGGAAAAAGATATTGTAGATAACTTAGATATAGAAGTTATTAGTGGGAGTAATGAAGAGTTAGAAAATAAGTATAGTGATGGAGAAATAGATTTATATATTACAAAAGATGGTAGTACTTATACTATAAATGGTGAAGATAATGAGACTACTAGTTATGCTACAAGTTTAATGGATACTTACTTTGCTACTTATAAAGAGGCATTACAAACTAATTATTTGGCTAGTAATAATATAAATCCTAGTGATGTTACTTCTATTATTACTGTTAATAAAGATATCAAAGAAACAGAAAACTTTTATGGTAATTATATTGTAAACTATGGCTTTTTATTTATAATTATGGCTATTACAATATCTGCTACTTATCCTGCTACTGATACAACTGCAGGAGAAAAAGAAAGAGGAACACTTGAAACACTTCTTACTTTTCCAATTAAAAGTAGAGATATAATTGTTGGTAAGTTCTTAAGTGTCTCTTTATCATCAATTATTACTGGTATTGTTAGTTTAATATTAATGTTAATTTCACTAGTGTATGCTAATGGTGCATTTGAAATATATAAAGATACTAATTTAATGCTATCTACTAGTAGTTTAATCTTTGCGGTATTAGTAATTATTGCATACTCTCTACTAGTTAGTGGTCTTTGTATTGCTATTGCCAGTAAATCTAAAACCTTTAAAGAAGCTCAAAGTGCTTTAACACCATTAACTTTTATATGCTTCTTTCCAGGTATGATAGCTTTCATGGCTGGTATTAGTTCATCACCACTTTTATCATTAGTACCTTTCTTAAACTTTACACTATTATTCCAAGATATAGTTGTAGGTAATATAGATATTGTTAATATTTTATT
>CALVQY010000081.1 GCA_944358355.1 uncultured Bacilli bacterium
AAAACACCTCTTTTTAATTATTGTAAAGCTTTTCTATAATTTTAGTCAATGTAAAGTTCATTTTTTACAAAATATAGTGTAAATTTTAAAAAAACTCTTGAAAAAGATATTAGTTTGTTATATATTAATAATGTCTTATTTGTCCGCGTAGCTCAGCTGGATAGAGCAATCGCCTTCTAAGCGATCGGTCACGTGTTCGAATCACGTCGTGGACACCATTATGAAATTAAACAGTCTTAGGACTGTTTTCTTTATATAGGGGGATTTATGGAAATTAAAAATATAGATATAAGCAATTTAAAATTGTTAGAAACAACTGATAGTAAAGAAATTTATGATTTAGAAAACGGTTACGTTCTTAAAAGATATATAAACTTAAGTGAAAATAAGTTAAATATTTATAGAAAAAAGTTAATACTAGCCAAAGATATAAGTATTAAAAACTTAATTAGCCCAACATATTTATATGAAGAAAACGGCAAAATAAATGGCTCTATAGAAAAGAAAATAACTGGCATATCAATCGCCGATTATTTAAGGGATAAAAGAAAAAATAATGAACAGATATCTCTTGAAGATATTGGAGAATTATACATAAAGAAACATGATATTATTATAGAAGCTAACAAAGAAGGAATTAACTTTCCAGATGGTTCTTATAACAACTTCTTTGTTAATGAAAATACCAAAAACGTTTATGCAATTGACTATGATGGCATGCAGATTAAAGAAATAACTTCAAGAGAATTTAATGAATTAATTTTTAACATTAATAATCGTTTTCTATTTGGTAACAAAAAATATATTAATGAAGGAATAATAAATTATAATATGGATATTTATATGATGGGAATAGAATTTCTATTTCTTACTACTAAATTAGATCCAATTAATTATAAATTAAAGAACATAGATGATTTTAAAAACTTCTTAGATTATGTAAATTTAAAAGATAATGACTTAAGAAAAAAATTAGAGTTACTGTATAACCCTAATGAAAATAATAAATATTTTAAAGATGAATTAGAAGAATTTATCAAGGAATATAGTCTAACAACCGACAGAAAAGGAGTTCCAAGAATTTTCATAAAGAAATAATAAATAAAAAACTAACAACTTTTAATTAAAAATTAATGAGTCTTCTTTATAAAAGGATATATCAGCATAACAAGAAAAAGAACAGCAAATATTAACAAGGCAATACCTATCAAGTTATTATCTTTAATTAAAAAGACACCACCTATAATTAAAAATGTAATAATTAAAACTAATACTACGATATAAACAATTATATATGGTAATCGTACTTTTAAGGCTTTCTTTTTATCAAAAGCTTTATCTAAAATAAATTCAACAATCAATTCAAGTAAGCCTTCAATTGCCGTAAGCACTTTATCCATAATTAATTACCCTCTCTAATCACTTTAATAGCATTACCTATATTACTAATAGTATCACTGGCAATCATTGAGATATCAGTATTATCAGCTTCCGCTAAACATCCTGAAATTCCATTTATTAAGACACCAGTAGATATTGTTAAAAGATTAAAATCAAGGTAAGCTAAAAGTCCAACTAATATTCCTGATAAAACATCACCACTACCAGCATTAGCCATACCAGGACAGCCTGACTTAACTAAATAAACATCATTTCCATCAGATATAATAGTAGTATGTCCTTTTAAAAGAACAGTCACGTTATAGGTACTAGCAAACTCTTTAACTAACTTTAAAGAGTCTTTTTTTATCTCTTCAAGAGATTTATCAATAAGTCTAGAAAACTCTTTTAAATGAGGAGTCAATAAAATATTACCTTTTCTCATCTTTAAGATATTTAAATCCATCCTAGATAAAGCATTTAATCCATCAGCATCTATTATTAAATTACCAGAATAGTTCTTTATAAGAAACTCTAACACATCTCCTAAATGTTCATCCCTACCTAACCCCATTCCAAAAGCAAGAGAACTTAAATCTTTTATATAAGAATATAACTTATTATAGAAATCACTATCATAATCAGGTAAAATATTTAAAGTCTGCTCTAATATATTAGGGCCTAATAAAGGTAATAATTCTTTTTTAACTAAAACTCTACTAATGCCACAACCACTTCTAAGAGCAGTTAAAGATAAATATGCAAGCTTTAAAGCTCCAGAATATTCTAAACTTCCCCCATATATACCAGCTTTACCAAAATCTCCTTTATTAGAATTAATATCTCTTTCTTGTAATAACTCTTTTACATCTCTATTTTCTATCTCATAAGTATTATTATCTATCTGTTTCATAACTCCTCCAAAAAGAAAGTATGTTCATTATTAATGAGCGTACTGAATAGTTTTTTCTACTACATCTTTTATATCTCTTTCATTAAAAGGTTTCCTTAAGACATCTACGATTGGATAATTAAAAGCTTTTGCAACTAATTCATCATTTCCAACCCCTGTAATAATAGAAACAGGAATCCTATCAAAAAGATTATTATTTCTAAAATATTCTAATACTTGAAAACCATTAAAATTAGGCATATTAAGATCAAGCAACATTCCAACTATTTTTAGTCCATTATTATTTGAAATCATTTTTAATGCTTCATTACCATCATTAGCAAGTAATACTTCAAACTGATTATTAAAAATCTTACTTACAAAATTCTTAATAACTGCTGAATCATCAACTACAATAAGAGCTCGATCTTTTTTAGGGGCCACAAAAGCAGTAGCAGTACCGACTTCTTCCATTCCTAAATACTGCTTAACTAAGTGGACAATCCGATCGAGCTCAGTTATTAATTCATCAAAATGTTCTGTTACATAATACATATTATTATCTTTACTAGCCATCTCATGATTATAAGCTAAGCCAGCAAGAGTATCAAAACCAAAATATTTAGCATCACTTTTTAGACCATGAACTAAAATAGCGTAATTAGCCATATCGCCAGTTTCTTTAGTCTGTTTAATTTTCATTTCTTTTTCATTAATATCTTGAAGGAAGTCGCCCAATGTATCATCATAAGTGGACATATCTCCAAACAACTCTAAACTTTTTTTAACATTTACACCATTATTAATAAGTAAATTTACATCTCTCATAATAATACCCTCCTATACTTAAAGTATAGCATA
>CALVQY010000082.1 GCA_944358355.1 uncultured Bacilli bacterium
GATTTTGTACTACTCTTCTTATTTGGTGTATATTTTATTACAGGATCTGCTCTATCTTCTGTTGTCTCATAATTATCTGCATCACATATTAAAGTTACATAGTATTGATAATCTTTATCCGTTATTTTCTGTACCGTTACACTACTTTTCTTAAAGTTACAATCATTATTATTTCTATCTTTTACGGGATCTATATATTTTTCATTTATTAAAGTCTCTACTGTTACACTACTAGTTTCTCCAACCTCTTTTGGTAATTTACTCCTATAATCTGAAAAGTAATCACGTCCTGCCAATACCAACATATTTTCTTGTGACTCATAATACTCACTATGTGATCTATTTAAAATACTTGTAATTGATGTTATTACTAATGTTGTTAATAATCCTAGTATTATTATAGTTACTAGTAACTCTACCATCGTAAATCCTTTTCTTTTCATTAAACATCCCTACCTTAACAAATATTTTATCATGTAAAATATCTTTTTTCAAATAATAATCCACTAGTTTAACTAGTGGTTTTTCTATGAGGCCTATAAGGCCTATTACTGGCTGCTCTCACACGAGAGCTTTTTTAATCCGCCAATCGCCTTTGTCACTCTAACAGCCCTTAAAAGGGTCCTCATATTCCTTTACACTTCTTTTATCTTGAAGCATATCTTCTGTTTCTTGTTCACGTATATATTTTTTTATTGTATTTTTATTTAAACCTACAGTACTTACATAGTATCCTCGTGCCCAAAAAGTTCTTTGACCATATTTATACTTTAAATTAGCATGATTTTCAAATATCATTAATGCACTTTTACCTTTCAAGTATCCCATGAATTGTGATACACTAAGTTTAGGTGGTATTTTTACTAACATGTGAATATGATCTATGCAAGCATGAGCTTCTACTATTTCTACCCCTTTGTATTCGCATAACCGCCTTAGGATTACTCCAATGTCCCTACGCAACTTACCATATACAGCCTTTCTTCTAAACTTAGGGATAAACACAATATGGTACATACAATTATATTTTGTATGGGACAATTGACTCTCATCTATGTCTCTTGACTTCGTTTTTGTTTTTAACATATAAATCTCCTCCTGTTTTTTATATTTGATTGGCGAATCATTTATATTATAACAGAAGGAGATTTATATGTTTTTTGGTGGGCTTCGCTCTTTACTATTCACACCAGCATAGCTGGTGGTTTTGAATGCAAAACTGATGTTTTGCATAAATCAAAATAAAACTGCTATCAAAAAAAATAGCAGTTTTATAATAATTTATTCTAAATTAAGTTTATTTTTAAGAATATAATTAGTTATAGGAGTAATTATTGCTGTAATGATAATTACAAGTCCAATTAGTATTCCAAATAAGATATTAACTGATGCTATTGCACCTATTTCATTGTCTAAACTTCTTACAAAATCTGGACTAACCATTCCAACAAAGGTAAGAGCGAATGTAAAGTACATCTCATAGATAACATAAAGAATGATGTAGGCAAGGAAACTAAAGCCTAATTTATTAGTATTTTTTAATTGTCCTAAAGCGATAGATAAATAACATACAGCAAGCCCTGAGATATAAGCTACTATCATAAGAACTGCCATTAGTATTAACATAACCACGGCATCACCTGGTATATCTTTAAAGAAGTTCGCTACGCCATTTGCAAAACCACTCCATTCTCCATTACCTATTACTAGTATTATAATAGATATAAACATAACAACAAGACTTGTAATCATAGTAGTTACACTTGTTATAAACTTAGAGGTGATAATAGTACTTTTCTTAACTGGTAAAGTATTAATTAAATACCCCCTCTCTGTTGCAAAATCTAAATAGAAATCTCTGATACTTAAGAAGAATGTTCCTACTATTAATACCATTAATATTACAACATAGCTTATTATCATAAGAGCATTTAATGTAGAAAATAAGTTAGAGGTATCAGAAAGATTATTAAGTATTACAGTTAAAATAGTAATAACCACTGTAATCAAATATATTGGTAATAAAGTCTTATATAGATTTTTAAAATCATATTTTAATAGTTTACCTAACATTTAAATTCCTCCCTAAATAAATCATTAATAGATAATTTTGTCTCTTTCCTAATCTCATCTGTACTACCACTTCTTACCACTTTACCATTTTTTAAGAATATTACTTCATCTAATACTTTCTCTAAATCACTAATCAAGTGAGTTGAAATAAGTAGTGAAGCATCATCACTAAAATTAGTTAATATTGTATTAATGATATAATCTCTAGCCGCTGGGTCAATCCCTCCAATAGGTTCATCTAAAATATAAAGTTTAGCTTTCCTACTCATAACAAGGATTAACTGAACTTTTTCTTTAGTACCTTTAGACATTGTCTTTAGTTTTTGATTTAAATCAAGGTCTAACTTACCTATTAACTCTTTCGCTTTATCTATTCTAAAATCTTCATAAAAGTCTTTAAAATAATTAAGTAACTCTAATACTGTCATATTATTATTTAGATAGTTTTTATCAGGTAAATACGAGATTATCTTTTTAGTTTCCACTCCAAGGTCTAAGCCATTTACTTTAATAGTACCAGAATCTTCTTTTAATAAATCATTTATTAATTTAATAAGGGTCGTCTTACCACTTCCATTTGGTCCTAAAAGCCCTACTATCTTACCTTTAGGAATACTAAAAGTAACATCATCTAAGACTTTGTTATTACCATAACTTTTAGTTATATGACTAACTTCTAATAAAGCCATTAAATTTCACTCTCCTTTAATATTTTCTTAATATCAGTATCACTATATCCTAGAGATTTTAAATTATTAATAAAATCTTGATATAGAGTTTTAGCAACTAATCTTTTTTCTTTTAAGATAAACTCCTTATCTTCAGTAACATATTTACCACTAGTTCTAACTGTATAAATAAATCCCTCTTCTTCTAATCCTTGTAAAGCTTTCTGCATTGTATTAGGATTTACTTGATATTTTAAGGCAAA
>CALVQY010000083.1 GCA_944358355.1 uncultured Bacilli bacterium
AGTATTATAATGGTAATTTAGCAATTTCAGGTGGGAGGTGATAGGGTGAATGTCGAAATTCTATGGCAAAATGTTCTGAAAGAAATAAAAGATGAACTTTCATCCCTAGCTTTCGACACTTGGTTTAGTGATGTTAAACTTACTAGTTTAGATAATGGCGTAGCGATTATTGAAGTGCCTATGTCTATTCATAAAAAACATTTATCTGATAATTATTTTGAACTCATTAGAACAGCTTTAAATAAAGTTACTGGTACAAACTTTGATTTAGAATTCTTACTTCCAGATGAAATTAATAATAAAAAAGAAGTTAAAGAAGAAGAGGTAAAAGCTTTAGAAGGAGTTCCCAAGTCTTATAAAAATCAATCTAATTTAAATCCTAAATATAGTTTTGAAAACTTTATTGTAGGGAATAGTAATAAGTTTGCACAAGCGGCTGCTTTGTCTGTGGCTGAGAATCCTGGTAAAATGTATAATCCTTTGTTTATTTATGGAAATAGTGGATTAGGGAAGACCCATTTGATGCATGCAATAGGAAATTATATAGTTTCTAACTCTAATAGGAGAGTTTTATATGTTACTAGTGACCAGTTTAGAGATGATTTTGTTGGGATTAATAAAAAAGACGAGAAGGGAACTAACTTCAGTTATATTGATTTTTTTAAGAATAAATATCGTAATATTGACGTTCTAATAATTGATGATATTCAATTTTTAGGAGGAGCGACACAAACACAGCAGGAATTTTTCCACACCTTTACTAATCTTTATAATGATTCAAAACAGATTATTATTTCATCTGATAGGTCACCAAACGACTTAAAATTATTAGAAGAAAGACTTAGAACAAGGTTTTGTTGGGGACTTACAGTAAATATTTATCCACCAGATTTTGAACTTAGAAAAGAAATTCTTAGAAAGAAAATAATTGCTGGTAACTTTGAGACTGATATTCCTGAAGATGTTATTGAGTATATAGCTTCTAACATGGGTAGTGACGTAAGACAACTTGAAGGCTCTATTACTAGACTTGTGGCTTATTCAACTATCATGGGAGGGGCTAAAATAGATGTTAATTTGGCTATTGAAGCGCTTAAAGACTTTATAAGTAGGGGGCTTAGTGAGAAAAATGACATTACGAGAATCCAAAAAATCGTTGCAGAATATTTTCAAATATCAGTAGAAGATATAAGAAGTAAAAAAAGGAGTAGTAATATTGCCTTTCCAAGACAAATTGCAATGTATTTATGTAGAAAACTTACTAGTGAGTCTTTTCCTAAAATAGGAACAGAGTTTGGAGGTAAAGACCATTCAACAGTTATGCATTCTGTAGAGAAAATAGAGCAAGAAATTAAAAATAATCCTGATTTAGCAGGTATTATTCAAAAACTCGAAAATGATTTAAAACCTTAGATGTTGATAACTTTTAGTTTTAAACTTTTTTTCCACAGTAGTTGTTGATAAAATTTATGGTATAATATAAAAGAAAATTGTAGTTTTCCACATTTTCCACTCCATAATTATAAATATTATATAGAAAGAAGGAATAAATAATGAAATTTACAATAAAAAAAGAAGTGTTAATGGATGCTTTAAATAAAGTATCTAAAGCTATATCAAGCAGAAATGTTATTCCAGTTCTTGCTGGTATTAAATTTGATTTAACTAGTAAAAAATTAGTTTTGACTGCTAGTGATAATGATATTACTATTCAAACCTTTATTGAATGTAATGATGAAGAGATAATTAAAGTAAAAGAAGAGGGTAGTATTATTATTCAAGGTAAATATATTTTAGATATAGTTAGAAAATTACCTGATAAGTATATTAATATAGAAGTAGTAGATGAGCTTAAAATATTAATATATACTGCTAATAGTGAATTTAACTTAAACGGAATAAGTGAAAGTGAATATCCTAATATTGATTTAGGAGAAAGTAAAAATCATATAGAACTTAGTGCTGATATATTAAAAGAGATTGTAAATCAAACATCTTTTGCAACTTCTATAGATGAGAATAAGGCTATACTTAATGGTATTAACTTTAATATCAATGCTGATATATTAGAATGTAATGCTACTGATTCTTATAGACTTGCTAGAAAAATTATAAAATTAGATAAGCCTAGTAAAGAAAATCAAAATATTGTTATTCCAAGTCGTAATCTTGTAGAATTTACTAGAATTATTGAAGATAATAAAGATACTGTAGAAATTCATATATTTAATAATAAAATATTATTTAAATATCAAAACCTTTTATTCCAGTCTAGGTTAATTAATGGAACTTATCCTAATACCTCTAATCTTTTACCTAAAGAACATTTAGTTAAGTTACATTTTAATATTAATGACTTTTATGATGTTGTTGATAGAGTTAGTATCTTAACTAGTGATAAAGATAAAAATGTTGTTACATTAGAAACTGAAGGTAATGATTTAATTATGAAATCTTCTAGTGCAGAAATAGGTAGAGTAGAAGAGAGAATGGTTATTGGTAAAGATCAAGATATTGATGTAAGAGTCTCTTTTAGTTCTAAATATATGATGGATGCTTTAAAATCTTTTACAACTGATACTGTAGAGTTATATTTTGTTGGAGAGATTAAACCTATTTTATTAAAAAGTGATGAAGATGAGAGCTTAACTCAGTTAGTTTTACCTATTAGAACTTATTAAAATAGTAAATTTATGGAAAAAAGTAAGAAAATTTTACTTTTTTTTTACTTTTTTGACAAAAAAATACTTTTTTCGACAATATAATATAGTAGACTGATAGCAAAG
>CALVQY010000084.1 GCA_944358355.1 uncultured Bacilli bacterium
ACTTTACATAATAATGTAAAAAGTATTTGCTTTTTACATTATTTTTTGTTATGATTTAATATATAAGATAGGGAGATGGAGTTTATATGATATTAGCAAATTTTAGTTTAAGCTTCTTTACATCTATTCCTGGTATGCTAATTACCGGTGGTGTTTTATTACTTTTGATTGCTTTAATAATATTTATTGTGACAGGTAATAAAGATAAAAAGAAGAAAAAAGATGAAGTTAAAAATGAAGTTAGTGATGCTGTTGCTACTACACCTAGTGTTGATGTAGCTGTATCTACAGAGGAAGCAGTAAATAATTTAAATCAGGTTAATCCAACTGTTGAGACGCCTACTGTAACTACACCACCTGTTAATACAACACTTATTAATGGTAATACTACTGTTAATAATACTGCTAGTCCTACTGAAGGAGTTACTCCTTCTACAGCAGAACCTATTACAGTTGTAAGTAGTGAAAATACTGTTACTCCTGATGATAATATTTCTAGTAATGTTCAAGCTAGTAATAGTCAGACTACTAATGTTAGGGAAGATAATTCTTTGGGTAACGTAACACCTTCACCAGTTGTTACACCTACAGTTAATGTTGTACCAAATGATGAGGTAAAACCTGTAGTTAATCCTGAACCTACACCTAGTGTAGTTCCTACAATTGAACCTGCTGCTAAGAATGAAGTGAATGTTGTAAATAAAGAAGTAGAGACACCAGTTATTACTGTTAATCAGGAACCTGAAGTTGAAGTTGCAAAACAACCTGAGGAACATAAATCTATATATGGTGGAGTTAGTTCAGTAATACCTAATATAAATGTAAATAATGATGTACATAGACCTATATATGGTGGTGCTGATCCTTTAGAAAATACTCAAAGTATCCCAACTGTTCATAATATACCAGTTGAAACACCTAAGCCAGAAGTAGAAACTGTTATACCTAAAGTTGAAGTAGCAACTACACCTTCTGTTCCACCTAAAGAGGAAGTTAATACTACAAATAAGGAAGAAGAAGTAGAAAGTTTATTCTAAGAGTAATAATTTACTCTTTTTTTGTTCTTTTTCTTTAATTATCACCATACAATAATTAACGAAAAAGAAAGGATGATAAAATTATGGAAACACTAAAAGTTTCATCAAAATCTAACCCAAATTCAGTTGCAGGAGCACTTGCTAATGTATTTAGGGCAAGTGGTAGTGTAGAAATACAAGCGGTAGGAGCAGGGGCTTTAAATCAAGCAATTAAAGCTGTAGCAATAGCAAGAGGTTTTTTAGCACCTGCTGGTAAAAATATAGTATGTATTCCTGCTTTTACGGATATTTCTATCGATGGAGAGGAAAGAACTGCAATAAAACTTATCATTGAAACAAAATAATACTTGTAAAATTTTAAAGTAAGTCTTATAATTAAATCAAGTCGATGATAAGAGATAATGTTAAGAACTTTTTTGATAGAGACATTGTGGTAGGTGGAAACAATGATAAAAACTTAACTATCTACTCTTTTAGATGATATTTATATCCGGGTATTACCGTTATCTAAATTAAGTATAATAAGGATGGCACCGTCTATACTCATTATTTATCTTTTAGTATAGACTCCTTAAGTGGCTATCCTTTTTTTGTTCTATCGACTAGAAATGGAGGAGAATATGTTAGATATTAAATTTGTAAGAGAAAACAAAGAATTAGTTAAAGAAAATATTAAGAAGAAGTTTCAAGATGAGAAATTGCCTTTAGTAGATGAGGTGATTGAATTAGATGAGAAGATAAGAGCATTGAAACAACAAGGGGATGAGTTAAGAAAAACTCGTAATGATATTAGTTCATCTATTGGTCTTTTAATGAGAGAAAAAAAGGTGGATGATGCGAATAGTAAGAAAGAAGAAGTTAAGACTATTAATGAAAAGTTAGTATCTATTGAAGAAGATGAGAAGAGGCTTAATGAAGAGTTAAGAAGTAAAATGATGGTAATTCCTAATATTATGGATAAAAGTGTTCCTATAGGTAGGGATGATAGTGAAAATGTTGAAGTAGAGCGTTTTGGAGAAGCTTATGTACCTAAATATGAAATACCATATCATGCTGATATAATTCTTAGATTAAATGGTATGGATAAAGAAGCGGCAGGAAGGACATCAGGAGAAGGATTTTATTATTTAACAGGAGATGTGGCAAGACTTCATGAAGCGATGCTTGCTTATGCAAGAGATTATATGGTAGATAAGGGATTTATTTATTGTGTTCCTCCTTTTATGATTCATAGTGATGTAGTGACTGGAGTTATGTCATTTCCTGAGATGGAAGCGATGATGTATAAAATAGAAGGAGAAGACTTATATCTAATTGGTACAAGTGAACATTCTATGATAGGTAGATATAAAGGACAAATTATTAAAGAAGATGAACTACCTTTAACATTAACTTCATATTCTCCATGTTTTAGAAAAGAAGGAGGTTCTCATGGTTTAGAAGAAAGAGGACTTTACCGTGTTCATCAATTTGAAAAAGAAGAGATGATTGTTATTTGTAAGCCAGAAGAGTCAATGGACTGGTATGAGAAAATGTGGCGTTATACTGTGGAAGTATTTAGAAATATGAATGTACCTGTAAGACAATTAGAGTGTTGTAGTGGAGATTTAGCTGATTTAAAAGTTAAATCATGTGATGTTGAAGCTTGGAGTCCTAGACAACAAAAATACTTTGAAGTAGGTAGTTGTTCAACACTTGGAGATGCACAAGCAAGAAGATTAGGTATTAGAAC
>CALVQY010000085.1 GCA_944358355.1 uncultured Bacilli bacterium
AAAGATATTTTAAGAAGTGAAAAGATAATTAAAGATATTAAAAAAGAGTATGATAATGGTAAGAATATTTTAGTATTAACGGAAAGATTAGAACATTTAGATTATATTTATGATAAACTAAGTAAGTATACTAATAATATTTTTAAATACTATGGAGGTATAGGTAAAAAGATTCTTAATAAATATAAAGAATTAAATGATGAAATAACTCTAAATAATAGTAATAAAATTATAATTTCTACAGGTTCATATATAGGAGAAGGATTTGATGATGATAAATTAGATGTTTTATTTCTTACTATGCCAATATCAGGTAAGACTAGGGTTATACAATATGCTGGAAGACTTCATAGAAAAAATGAAAATAAAAAAGAGTTATTAATATATGATTACGTTGATGATAACTTTGCTAAAACAAGAAATATGTTTTTAAAAAGAAAGAGTACCTATGAAAAGTTAGGGTATGAAATAGTTAGTGAGGGAAGTTATGAATAGTAGTGAATTTTTAAAAAAAGTAAATGATGAACTTAAAGATAGAGATAAAAAAGAAATATTAGATATTGTTAATAATTTAATTAGAAAGATACCAAAAAGTAAATATGATGAAGTTATTTATATGCTTGGTAATGATGATAAGTTAGAAAATATAGAATCAAAAATAGAAGAATATAGAACCAAGTTTAAAATGATTGATGATTTAGATCTTTGTTTCCATGCGACAGGTTACGAAGATTATGATAATTATTATTGGGGAGACTGGATTTGGGAGTATAGTGATGATGATAATGTAGGGGATTTAATAAAAGAAGCGACATATTATGCAGTTAATTTAGTTAATTATAAAGAATATAAGTATGCTAAAGAGATGTTAGATTTAATTATTTATGCTAATTATCAATTTTTAGATGATGATGGTGGAGATTTCTTTGAAATATCTTTAAAGGAATTGCAAGAAGAATGTTTGATTAACATAAATGTATATACTATATGTACTTATGCAATTTATGCTACTTATCAGTTTTCAACTAAAAGTTCGAGAGCAAAAAATATATATGATTATTTTAAAAATGAAAACTTTAGGGATGTTTCTGTTGAAGATGCTTTTAAACTAGGTACAGAAATTTTAACTGAACTTGATGACTTTTTTACATCATGGATTAATCTTTTAATAGATAAAAAAGATAGTATTGCTTATAGATTATTAAAAGAAGCTTTAGTTTATAATAACTTTAATAATTATGAAAAATATATTAAAGATTTTGCAGTAAATCACCCTAAAATATATCTTGATATATTTGATTATTTGATTAAGGAAGAAAGAATAGATGAAGTGATAAGAGTAGGTAATCTTGCTTTATCTTATTTAGATAAAAATCTAACTATAAGAAATGATATATTATTATTTATGGCAAAGTATGATAGTAGTAATAAAGAAAAGTATATAATTGAATCTTTTGAATCTAATAGTACAGTAGCAAATTTACTTAGAATAATTAATAATGGATATTATTTAAAATATAAAGAAAAGATTAATAAGATTATAAACTCTAATAAAGGAAATACAAATAGTAATAAAAGTAATGAATTAAATAAGAATTATGTAGATAAAGATACTTATAGTTATCTTCAATTCTTTTTAGGCAATTTCGAGGAGTTTTATAATGTGTGTTTAAGTAATAAAAACTACCTTGGTTGGTCTTACTCATTTATTGAAACAGCAGTATATTTATGGATATTAGTTTTAAATAATAACATTTCATCTGGGCTGTTTTTAAATGTTTTAGAAGATATTTTCTCAAGACTTAAGATAAAAGATAACACTTTGTTTTTAGATGATAATTATTCTTTAATATTTAATAAATGGAAAGATAATTTTGAACTTTTGGATAAAGATAAATATTTAACTTGGCTAGAAGAAGTAATAGATAAAAGAATAACTGCAATAGTTGAAGGAAATCATAGAAAATCATATTATAAAGCAGCAAAACTAGTTGTATCTTTAGGCGAAGTTATGGAAGCGAATGGGATTGTTGATGATAAAGAGAAATTTATAGATAATTATTATCAAAAATATTCAAGGCGAACTGCATTTAGAAGTGAACTTAAGAAATATAGTAATCTTGGCTGAAAAATTCTGAAATTATTGTGAAAAACTTACAGAGCATGGTATAATGAATTTAAGATGATATATTTCCTAATAAATGAAGTAGTATTTTATTGTGGAAAAAGAACTTACTTTAAAATATTTAATTAAATGGGAGATAAAGAAATTTTCTTAGAGAGAACTAGCAATAAGAATAGGGGTGAGTAATACTTCTTTAAATGATTTTGAAAATGGAAAAGTTAGAAATCACAATCTAGAAATATTAAGAAAGATTGTTGAAGAATTAGATTTATCTTTAGACAAATTATCAAAAGCAATACGATATAATGCTTTAACGAAGTGGTTTTCTATCAATAAATTTAAAAAAAATATTAAAGAAACAAGAATTTTCAAATATGATATTTTAGAGTGAGATAGTAACAAAAGGAAATTAACTATATATGTAATGTAAAATTTAGATAAAGTTGCATATAAATTAGAACTGATAAGAGATAATAGAGGGATAAATTATGTATTAAATTAAGCAATAAAAGACATTAAGAAATTGTTAAAAGATTTAGGCGATGTTACTAAGAAATATTATTATGGTAAATTGTCAAAGAATTTATAGATTAAATGATATATTTTAACCAATTATAATTGGAATGAAATAAGGT
>CALVQY010000086.1 GCA_944358355.1 uncultured Bacilli bacterium
CTGAAAATAAGAAAAAAAGAAATTGATTTTATATCAATTTCTCATATGTAAAATTTTTATTGAAAATTAATTTTTTTTAATGTAAAATTTTCTTTAAAAAATCACATTGAATTCATACTTTTTGATCTAAAACATATTATTTATTAGGTGATACTTATGAATTATTTAAAAAAACTATGTAAAATAGTTATTACTACTATACTTAGTATAATAATATTAGGATTTATTTTAACTATACTTTATTATTTTGATGTTATTAATAATAATATTTATAATATTATGAAAATGATTATAGTATTACTATCACTTTTTATAAATGCCTATATTTTAGGTAAAAGTTCTACTAAATATGGACTAATTGAAGGACTAAAACTAGGTACAATTATATTAATAATTATGTTTATTTTAAAAATGATTACTAATAGTTCTTTTGATATAAGAACAATCATTTATAGTATTATTCTTCTTTTAACTTCTTCTATCGGATCAGTGATTGGTATAAACAAAAAAGAAAATAAGATGTAACAATACATTTTATTTTCTTTTATATTTTTCTAAGATAGGTTCTTTTTTAAATAATTTTTTATATGTTTTTTCACAATTATCATAAGGTGCAATTGAATGATGATTAGAAAAGTTAAACACTTCTACTAAATCTACATAATTAACATAACCACATCTGGGACCTCTATAACGTGCTAAAGCCTTATCATTATATTCAATTATTTGATTATCATTACTATATAAAATTACTGTTTCGTTTTCAACATCATAATTCTGTGCTATTACTTTAAAAGGTCCAATTTCATAATCACAGACAACATTCCCTTTATCTCTTTGTTCAACCCATAACACTCTAACTTTTTCTATTTCATTATCTTTAATTACTTGAATTAAAGCATTATCTGCAATTAAATCACTAGATACAATTTTTATTTTCTGCTCTAAAGCTATACTTGACTTCATCTACTTTCTCTTTTTTCCAGTTATTATATACTAAACATTACATAATGTAAAGAAAAAAGAACCCTAAAGAGTCCTACTTTCTTAAACCTAATTTTTTAACTACTTCACGATATCTAGTAACATCTTTCTTAGCTAAATAATTAAGCATATTTCTTCTTTGTCCTACTTTCATTAAAAGTCCACGGCGTGAATGATGATCATGAATATGTTCTTTTAAATGTGCAGTTAAATTATCTATTTCTTTAGTTAAAATAGCAATTTGTACTTCACAAGAACCAGTATCATTAGCATTTTTACCGAATTCTTTAATGATTTTAGCTTTTTCTTCTTTAGTTAAAGCCATACTTACCTTCCTTTCTTATATATAATTCACCATATTCTTGGTAAATGGTGTAAGGAAGAACTCCACTTACTAGGAATAGGTAACTACATATACTATACTATAAAATTTACATTTTGTCTATTATTTTTATTCTCTTGTTAAACAAATACGTAATTGATCAGACATGTTACCTGCATTATCAACTATTCTACCACCTAAACAATAGTCAATTTGATAACTTGCTGTACCAGCCGGTAATATCACTGGCGTTGTTATAGTACCAGTCCATGGCATATTATAACGATCATCTAAATGATTATCTTTACCTGTATATTCAACGCTTGCAAAAATAGTACCATTAGAATTTTTAACATGCACTATTGGAGAATGAATAACTACATAACTAGCAATACCGCTTCCTCCATTATCATA
The DNA here is from genome assembly GCA_944358355.1 of uncultured Bacilli bacterium. Taxonomy (GTDB): domain Bacteria; phylum Bacillota_I; class Bacilli_A; order RF39; family UBA660; genus Onthousia. The sequence continues at coordinate 1,721 of CALVQY010000086.1, forward strand.
ACCATATATAAAATAGCCTATAGGTATATTTAAAGTACCTGGTGAAATATTAGCCCAATTATTAGGAGCATAAGGATATCTAGCAGGATTAGTTTGTGCTCTAACTTCTGTAACAACTGGCTTTATAGTATCAACTTTTATAGTACCTGAATTACAACTGCGGGTATTACCAGCTCCATCTCTAACATAACCATACCAAATTACTCCAGTTGTATTAGATTGAGAAGCAGAAGTTACAGAATTATAAGAAGTAGTTGACGATGTTGTTAATCCATAAGAAGTTACTGAAGAACCTCCAGAATCATTAGTAGATAGTGAAAGGCCTACATCTTGCTGTTTATACCACCCATTACTTCCAACAACACCATTAATATTTACTGAACAAGTAGGAGCTGTTTTATCTATTTTGACCGTCTGATTAGAAGGACATGCTCTAGAGTTACCAGCATTGTCATATACTGTTCCAGGTGATAAGTTATACCATTCTCCTTGCCAGTTTATATACCATGAAACATTACCAGTACAGCCACTGCCACCTGTATCACTACACGTTCCTACTAAAGTTCTACTATCATTCGTCCAAGCATCACTTCCACCGCTACTTGTACAAGTAGGGGCTGTCTTATCTATTTTTACTGTTACTCCTGAACATGTCGCACTGTTTCCGGCATTATCATATACTGTTCCTGGACTTACCTTTCCATTTGTATTACTATTTATCGTCTTACTAACATTTCCTTTACAACCACTTCCTCCTGTATCACTACATGTTCCTTTTATTGTTCTATTTCCGTTCGTCCAATTATTATTTCCTCCACTACTTGTACATTTAGGAGCTGTCTTATCTATTTTTACTGTTACTCCTGAACATGTCGCACTGTTTCCGGCATTATCATATACTGTTCCTGGACTTACCTTTCCATTTGTATTACTACTTATTGTCTTACTGACATTTTCTTTACAGCCACTTCCTCCTGTATCACTACATGTTCCTTTTATTGTTCTACTTC
>CALVQY010000087.1 GCA_944358355.1 uncultured Bacilli bacterium
CACTACCCATTAATCTACTCATAACTATCTTTATAATCATGCCTAATATTTTTGTCAAGGCACCACCAATTATAAGAATAATTGTAGATTTTATAAAAGTTTCTTTTTTCATAGATAGTCTCCTTTATATCTAATATATGCAAAGGAAAATTAAAAAATATGTAAATATATGTTCGTAAAGGAGAGTGTAAATAGCTTTGTAAATTTTTTGTAAAATTAAGTGTAACTACTTTTTTTAGAATATTTGATGTGATAAACTAAATATAACTTAAGAAGTGTAGTAAAGGTGGTTAGTAATATGGAAAATGTAATAGATTTTTTAGCGACTAAAGAAGTATTAATAGTGTTAGCAATTATGGGAGTTATATTAGCTGTCTATTTTGTTTTGTGGTTTATGGAATTTATGAAGAAACATGAAGAGAAGAAAAAGTTACAGAATAATACAATAGAGCTTAATAAGATGGTCTTAGAAGAGATTAATAAGAAAGCTAATGAAAGTAGTAATAAAGTAGAGACACCTAAGAAAGAAGAAATTAAAGTAGAAGAGAAACCTATAGAAGTTAATAATGTTAATACTAATAATATAAATGAACAAGTTAAGACTGAAGTATTAGAAGTTCCTGATATTGTTCCTATAGTTAAAGAAAATAATCAAGTAACAACAGATAATTTAGTTGTTACACCAGTAGAAGTAAAACCTGTAGTTGTAGATGCTCCTAAAGAAGAATTAGTGCCTAATGATAATATTCTTTTAAATAATCAATTTAATGAAGAAATTAAAATTGTAGAGCCAGAAGTTATTACACCAGTTACAGCACCTAAGAATGAAGAAGAAGTAATTAAATATAAAGATGAAGTTTATACTAAGAGTGAAGCTAAGGAAGAATTAGAGAGAATTACTAATGAATTGAAGAAATTAAATGAAGAAGAAAAACAAAATATTGAACTTACTAAGTATGAAACAGAACAAGAAGAAAATGCTATTATTAGTTTAGATGAATTACTAGCTAAAGGTAAAACTTTAGTAGAACAGAATGAAGTTACACAATATCAAGATGATGGTAATGAGCCTATTAGTATTAGTGAGTTAGAAGAAAGATATAGAAATAAAGAAGAAAATGTTGAAGTTCTTGATACTGAAGATGAAGTTAAGAGCGAGAAACCTAAAGTATCTATTGATGACTTTTTAAGTGCTAATGCTAATAAAGAGACTGTTCAAGCATATCAAAATAAGAGTGCTTATCATCCTAGTCCTATTATTAGTCCTATATATGGAATTGAGAAAGAGTCAGTTAATAAAAATACTACATTAGAACTTGAAAATACTGCTAATTATCAGAAGTTTGATGAAGAGATTAGAAAAACTAATGAGTTTTTATCTAAGTTAAAAGAATTACAACAGAAATTGGATTAAATATATATAAGTATGAATTTTATAAGTTGACCTTAATTATGGGTCAATTTTTGATTGATAAAGTAAGTTTACTATGATACAATTTAGTTAACAAAGATAATAAAGGAAGTAATGATATGGCTAATTCAATTTATCAGGGTAAAATAATTCGTCAATCTATACAATCTACAGGTAAAAATGTGGGAAAAATTTGTTTACAATATGTTACCTGGGGGGGGGGCGTTTATACTACTTATTAAGTAAGATAATTACTTTTTTTTCATCGTGGAATAAGAGCAGGATAAGTGTATTCTGTTCTTTTTGTTGTGTCAAGGATATTGATAAAGAGTGCAAAATGTAATAAAAGATAAATAATTGTGTAGGCTTATAAAAATAGGAGGTAGTTTTTATGAGAAGAATAAAGAAGATATTAATAGTAGCACTTATATTTGTAGTAACACTAAATATTAATTATTTAGGAATGATGGATAAAAGAATAATAGTAGAAAGTAAAGAATATAAAGAAGGAAATAATAATTTAGTTTTAAATAAGATCTTAAGTGATAATGAACTTAAACAAGAAATACCTCATATGTTTAATTATACTAGTGAAGGAATACAGGATATACCTATGATAATGGGACAGATTCATTTATAAAGAAAGAAGTAGATACATGGTATAATAATACTTTAGGAAGTAATTTTAATTATGATAAATATGTAATATTAGGAAGATACTGTAGTGATAGTAGTGGATATAATTATGATGGTAATGGTAGTTTTTCAAGTGATGATAGATTAGACCAAGCATTAAATAATTTTGCCAAAGATAATGCACCTAGTTTTATATGTCCTGATACAAGTGAAAGTTATGGAGGAAGTTATAGATTAAAAGCTGAGCTTATAATAGCAGATGAGTTAGTTTATGCTGGAGAATCATTTAATGCTCCAGGAAATAGTTATTTAAATTCAGGAGGAGATGGACTTGCTTATTGGAGTATGACACCATATAGTTCAGAATTTGTGTGTGTACCTCGTGATCAGTTATTACTTTCTTTTATTTATTCATACTCAGGCATCCGTCCCGTAATTAATATATCAACAGAGAATATGACACTAACAGGAGATGGAACACTAGATAATTCATACATATTAGCTGAGTAACGGACAGTTTTAGTTAAGGCATTGAAAAATAAGGAAAAAGTATATATAAAAGTACGACCAATAGT
>CALVQY010000088.1 GCA_944358355.1 uncultured Bacilli bacterium
AAACCTAATTCCTTTAACTTTTCCATTATTATTCTCCCTTCCTTTAAATCTCCTATTATTTTTTCCATTTCTTCATAGGATTCAGCTGTCAACATCGATAAATATGTTTCATATTTATTTGTTCCATTATAGACTATTCCTTTATACTCCCCTAAATCTATTGTAATTATTCTTACATCTTTTAAATAAGCTTTAGATTTATAATCTTCTAACTTATAATCTTTTTTATTCCACTTTTTTACTTTAGCATCCTTTACTATATTATTTAGATTTATTTGCGTAACATATCTATGATAATACTGTTCCCCTTGTAAATAACCATTACCTGCCATCCTTAAAGCATATTTAATATTCTTTATCATAGTATGAGTATGAACAAATTGATTAAATTCTAAATTAACAATCTTATTCTTATTAAGAAATATAGTATCTGCTCTATAATCCTTAACTTTATTACCTGTATTAAGTTCATTATCTATTGCCGTATAAGGTTTTAAATCAATACCTGTTGCGAATTTAATAAACTCTTCATAAAACCACCTATAATGGTCATCTTTAACTAAGGCTTTAGCAGTTGTATCAGCCATTAATGATATAAATCTTGGTGTTTTATTCATAAGATTATACCTCCTCTCTGCAATAGATATAGCATATTCTAAATACTATTGCAAAAAGGCAATTTTGTAAATTCATGAAAATTATGTCTTCAATTTTTAATTTTCTCTAGGGGAATTTTAAATATTCATATCAAATAATCTTTCAATTTACAAAATTCATATAAATTTAATTTTTTGCATCACTCCTTTTTTTCCATCTTCTAATAAAGTCTCCCATCTATCTACAATGTATCACAATAGTTATTATTATGCAAGAATTATTTTTCATATTTGAAACAATATTTAATATTTTTATTAAGTAATCTTCTTCTAGTCTTACTAACAATTCTTCTAGAGATTTTATTGTTCTTTACTTTATAATTAATACCTAAAAAGGTAAATCCTTCAGTACTTTTATATATTTTAGTTTTATTATTAAACTCTAATAGATATTCTCTATTAACAATAGATTCTAATATTCTTAAAATATCTTTTAATCTTTCTTTATTACTATCTAAAATAATACCATCATCCATATATCTAATATAGTATTTACAACCTAATTCTTCTTTAATAAAGCGATCTAAGTCATTAAGGTAAAACACTGCAAGAAACTGAGATGTATAGTTACCTATAGGCAAGCCAGTATTTTTCTTATAGAAAGTATCCATTCCTAACCTTGTAATAGTATTATTTATATAATCATTATTAGTCGTATTTAAGATATCTTTAATTAATAATAAATCTTCATTATTTAAATATTTACTTAATTTATTAAGTAATACTTTATGATTAATATTATAGAAATACTTACTAAAATCAAATTTAAGGATATAGAAAGTACTAGATTTATTTTTAATCTTAACAAGATATTTATCAAGTAATTTTCTAGCATAAGAAGTACCTTTACCTATTCTAGTTGCACAGTTACTATCTATTAAGTACTTATCTAAAGGTAATAATATTTTCTTACAAATAACATGATTTACTATTTTATCTTCTAAAGTACTACTCATAATAAGTCTTTTCTTTTTCTCTATTATTGTAAAGATATGGTAATTACTATAAGTATAATTACCACTATTAATTTTATCTACTAACATATTACAATTACTATAATAGTTCTTTTCAAAAAGATATAACTTCTTCTTATTTCTAATAGACTTTCTTATCTTTAAATAAGCTTCTTCTATATCTTTAAAGTCGGCTTTCACTTTTTATCCATCCATATATTAATTTAGTAATGGTAATATATTTTTTACTTATAGATATATATTTATCTTTAGATATCTCTTTATAAGTATAGAGTTTATAATAGTAATAATCTAATAATTTTACTTCTACTAACATCTTTCTTTGAATATAGATTCTTTTAGGTCTTTCTAGGGTATTAGTATAATATAAGTAATAAAGTAATTTATAATTAGAGTCTATTATATTATTCTTAGTAGTTTTATATTTATTATTAATATTTAAGATTATATTATCAGTAATAATATCTATTTCTTTAAGTTTATTTTCTAAAACAAAACTACTCATAAAATTTCTCCATTTTAGTAATTATCTCTTCTATATTATCTAAGTATAGACAGTTCTTTAGATTAGTAGATAACTTATCTATTCTATAAGACAACTTACCATATTCTAAATATTTAGAATATTTATTATCTTTAAAGATAACTGCATTATTATAATAATAATTAATATGACACTTATTAAGTAAAGATATTAACTTATTCATTGAAGTTCTTTCAATATAGAACGTATCTTTATAAGGTTTATCTAATAGATAACTAATAATGTAACTATCATTTCTACTTACGTAAATCATTACTCCTTTACGTTTAAAATAAACTAAACTATCATTCATAATTTAACACTCTCCTATCTTTCCCTTAGTTTACAAAAAAAAAAAAAAAAAAAACGTCAAGCGTTTTGACGTAAAAACTAGGACTAACCTTTACTTTATTTTTTTATTTTAATTTATTGTTTTTTTTTTTTCATAAATATTTACAATTTTTT
>CALVQY010000089.1 GCA_944358355.1 uncultured Bacilli bacterium
AAAAATAAAAAGAAATCTAGTTTTTATGCTAGATTCTTTAATTTGAACAGATAACATTATTGAACGGATAATTCAAATTATCTGTTTAAACAGATAATTTGAGATTGATCTTCAATAAATCTAAAGAAGAAAAACTTCTTCTTTTTCTTTTGACTAATTTATGCTAAAATATAACTGTTTAGAAAGAAGTGGTGTTATGCATTTACCTGATTTTAAAGTCGCTCGTAGTAGTGAAAAAATAGATTATAAAAAGAAAGATTATAAATTAGATTCTAAATATCTTGGTAAGTATAAAGGTAAAAAGTGTTATTTAAAGACTTATGGATGTCAAATGAATGAACATGATAGTGAAAATATTAAAGGAATATTAGAACTTTTAGGATTTTCTTTTACTGAAAATATTGAAGAAGCTGATCTTGTTTTATTAAATACTTGCTCTATTAGAGAAAACGCTCATAATAAAGCTTTTGGATTACTTGGTAAAGCTAAACATATAAAAGAGTCTAAAAGAGATTTAATGATAGGTTTATGTGGATGTATGGCTCAAGAAGAGATAGTTGTTAATACTATTATGAAAAAATATCCATTTGTAAACTTTGTAATAGGTACTCATAACTTCTATCAGTTACCTGAAATACTAGAGAATAGTGAAGAGAAACAACAAATAGAAGTTTATTCTAGAGAAGGAGACTTAATAGAAGATTTACCAGTAGATAGAACTAGTAAATATAAGGCTTATGTTAATATTATTTATGGCTGTGATAAGTTCTGTACATATTGTATTGTTCCTTATACTAGAGGAAGACAAAGAAGTAGAGAAAAAGAAGATATCTTAAAAGAAATAGATAATCTTATTAAAGAGGGTTATAAAGAAGTAACATTACTTGGTCAAAATGTTAATGCCTATGGAAAAGATTTATATGATGATTATTCTCTTGCTGAACTTCTAGAAGATGTTGCTAAAACAAACATACCTAGAATTAGATTTATGACTAGTCATCCATGGGACTTTACTGATGATATGATAGAAGTAATTGCAAAGTATCCTAATATTATGCCAAGTGTTCATTTACCTGTACAATCAGGTAGTGATAGAATTCTTAAATTAATGGGAAGACGTTATACTAAAGATAAATATCTAACATTATTCCATAAGATGAAAGAAATGATTCCTAATGTTGCTATATCTACTGATATTATTGTAGGTTTTCCAGGTGAATCAGAAGAGGATTTTGAAGAGACTTTAAAACTAGTTAGGGAATGTAAATATGATAATGCCTATACCTTTATCTATTCACCTAGAGTTGGTACTCCTGCTAGTAGGCTTCCTGATAATATTACTAAAGAAGAGAAGGAACAAAGACTTTATAAGCTTAATGAGATAGTTAATACTTATTTTAGAGAAAATAATGAGAAACTTGTTGGTAAGAAAGTTCCTGTTTTAGTAGAAGGTATAAGTGATAAGAAAAATGAATACTTTGGATATAGTGATACTAATAAATTAATTAATTTTATTGGGGAAGATGTAAAACTTGGTAGTATTGTTCTAGTAGAAATAATAGAAGCGAAAACATGGAGTTTGGATGGAAAAGTTAGTAAGTAATGAAGAGATTCTTGGTAAAGCTTTAGAACTTGTTAAAGAAATAAAAAATGATAAAGAGTATAGAGAATATATTACTTTAAGAGATAAAGTTAAATCTAATAAAGAAATAATGGAAAGAATAGATAATATAAAGACTTTACAAAAACAATATATAAAAAGTGCTTATCTTGATGATGAAATAAAAGTAAAATTAGATAAAGAATTAAGGGAGTTAGAAGGTATTTCCTTATATAAAGAGTATGTGCTTAAAGAAAAAAAGATAAATAATATTCTTATTAGTATTAAAGAAGGAATTAATTCTTCCTTTGATAATATTCTAAATAAATAAAAAAGTATGAATTTTGTAAATTGAGGATAGTTTAGGACTTAGATTTTGAAAATTCTCTAGGAGAGGATTTAAAATCTGAGCCCTTTTTTGATTGGATTTAAAAAATTCACTTTTTGCATTAATCTCTCTTCCATGTTAGAGTGTAGGCATCTGTGCAGATAAATTATTTATTCTGGAGGTGTTTATGAAAAATGATAATAAAGAAAAAGAGTTTTTTACACTTTTATCTGATACAACATTTAAAAGAATGTTTAAAGATGAAGATAGTAGATTCTTTTATGAAAAAGTAATTAAATTTTATTCTAAATTGGATTTAGAGGGGTATGAATTATATGATAATGAAATAAATAGTGGTGGTTTTGCAAGAGATTATAGGCTTGATATTCTATTAAAGAAAGGTAGAGATTTTATTATAGTTGAAATGAACAAAGGTGTATCAGAAAGGGTCTTAATCAAAAATAGAATGTATCTTTTTAATATAGCAGGTGGAGGATTAGAAAAAGGAGAGGACTTTGTTAAGATGAAAACAGTATTAATTAATTTTAACAATAGTCTTTATAAGATAAAACCTGATGCAATTAATGTAGATTATACTTTAAGAAATGAGAAATATAATGATGTAATAGATGATATAAAAATACATAATATTTATCTTGAAAGTCTAAAAAATGTAAGATATAATGG
>CALVQY010000090.1 GCA_944358355.1 uncultured Bacilli bacterium
AGAGTTATGGAATTACTTTCTAAGATGGTTAGACTTATTTGTAAAGCAGTTGTTGTAATTATAGTTATTGTTATTGCAATTAGAATATCTTTTATCTTGTTCTTAGAGATTATGGTACTTGCAGTTATTATGGGATTTATTTCGATGAAGTTCTTTCCTAGAATTAAGAAAAGTCAAGAAAATATTAAAAAAGAAAGTGACTCTTATGTAAAAGTAGCGACAGAAAATATTACAGGGATTAGAGAGATTAAGTCACTAGGTATTACTAAGATAATTGAGAATAATATTTTTAAAGTTATAGATAAACTTTATAGTCATACTGCTAAAGTTAGAAAGTATGAAAGATGGTATTATGGATTTAATAACTTAGCTTATTTCTTAATTCAGTTTTTAATTCTTTTTACAACTGGTAAATGTTACTTAGATGGTGTTATTAGTCTTTCTGTTTTCTTAATGATGGAGTCTTATATTTGGAGAATTGATGAAGTAGTTGAAAGTATTAGTGACTTTGGTGTTAGTTTTAATAAAGTAACTGTTTCTTTAAAAAGAATAGGGGAATTATTAAATAATAATTTATATAAAGATGAAATATATGGTTCTAAAGAGTTAGAGAATACTAGAGGGGTTATTAAATTTAATAATGTTAAGTTTAAATATAAAGAGGATGAAGATTATACTTTAAATGGCCTTGATTTAGAAATTATTCCTAATAAGAAAATTGCTATTGTAGGACGTAGTGGTAATGGTAAGAGTACAATATTTAACTTGTTACTTAGATATTTTGATGCGAGTATTGGTTCTATTACTATAGATGGTATTAATATTAAAGATTTAACAGAGGAGTCTTTGAGAAGTAATATCTCTATTATTAGACAGAGTCCTTTTCTATTTAATTTATCTATACTTGATAATTTTAGATTAGTTAAAGAAGATGTTAGTTTAGAGATGGTGCGAAAGTACTGTAAAAGAGCATATATAGATGATTATATTATGAGTTTACCTAAAGGATATGATACTGTTATTGGAGAAGGTGGTATCAACTTATCAGGAGGACAAAAACAAAGACTTGCTATTGCTAGGACACTTCTTTTAAATACAAAGATAATCCTTTTTGATGAGGCGACTAGTGCTTTAGATAATGAGTCTCAAGAGTATATTAAGAGGACTATTGATGACTTAGTTAAAGATCATACTGTTATTATTGTCGCTCATAGACTATCTACTATTGTTGATGCTGATACCATTCATATAATAGAGAAAGGTAAGTTAGTCGGTAGTGGTACTCATAAAGAGTTGTTAAAAAGTTGTAAACAATACCAACATTTATATACTGTTGAAATGTAAAAGGAAAGGAAATAAATATGGAAGAAGAGATTATTAGAGAATTATTGGATACAAAAGATCTTTATAAAATTATAGATAAAAATAACTTATATAAATATGAACTTTTGGATTTTATGAGACATGGTATTTATGGTAATGATTTAAAATTAGAAGACAAAGAAAAAGAAGCTTTAAAAGATATTTATAGAGATAATGGATGTGTGCTTAAAATTAAAAATGAAGCGGTTGTATTTATTTCTGATACTCATTATGATTATTCTTCTTTTGATAAGTCGGATATGAATAGGTGGGATTTACTTTATTATGTGTTAGAATTTTGTAAATATAATAAAATTCGTTACTTAATTCATGGAGGAGATATAGGTGATGGAACAGTTCAAGTAAATGGAGTAAAGAAACCAATAAATTTTGATGAGAGAAGTTATGAGCTTGCAAGAAGACAAGTAAATAATATTTTAAATAAATATCCAAGTGTGTTTGAAATCCATCAATCTTTATTAGGGGGAAATCATGATGAGAGATATTTACATTATGATATAGATATATTAAAAGAATTTGCAGATAAGAAAGCTATTTATCCATTAGGATATCTTCAAGCATTTATATCAGTATTTGATAAAATTATTTCTTTGGAACATGAAAATCATCCTTATCGTATAGAGTGTAGAAATTTAATTCCTCATGATTTAACTATACATGGTCATTCTCATATAGCATTGTTTCAAGATAATGATATATATATTCCTGCATTGGGTGGCTTTTTGAATCATAAACATGAAAAAGGAGGAGAGCCTGGTTTCTTAATTATGTATCCTTATAATGAGAGAGATTTAGTAAAATTAGAGTTTGAACATTATTATTTAAAAGATGAGAGCTTTGTAAAAGAAGATAGTCCATATGTTTATAAATTAAAAAATAAAAAGGAGTATTGTTAATAAAGTCAATATTCCTTTTTAGTTACTGTTTCTAAAAATAATCTTTTTTGAAATCCTCCATTTGTTTCTTTCTTTTTATCTGCTTGTTTTATAACATCATCTAAGGTAAAGCCTTGATATTCTGCCATTGCTCTAATAAGTTCTAGTTTATCTCCTAGTTCTTTTAACACTTCATCTTTATTTGTAGCTTCTTTTACTTCTTCTAATTCTTCTGTATCTTTTATTAATAGAGCATCCCAGTACTCATTATCGCTTAAAGTGTGATATATAGGTTTTTCAC
>CALVQY010000091.1 GCA_944358355.1 uncultured Bacilli bacterium
TTAAAAATTATAGAGAAAATGAAAAAAAAGTCAGCTAGTCTAAAAGAAAATTTAATTGAAACGAGGGGCAAAATAAAAATTAGAAAAATTGCCAATAAAAATAGAAGGTAGTAGTTATCTTCTATTTTGTATTTGTTCATTATCATTAATATTAGCAATTTGGCTAGTTATAATATAAATATAATTAAAGATATCTTGATATTCAGCATAAATTAAATCAAAAACTTCCATTCTATTAACTTCATCTATCATGATAAGTTTATTTTCCTTAACCTTATCTCTTATATTAAAGTCATCTAAAAGAGTAGTGGTAATATCATAAAAATCAACATCTATATACCAGTTGTCTCTACTGTTCTCTGTTACTCTAATACCAATAGGATAAGAATTATCAGTAGATTTTAAATATTCAACTATTTCTATATTTTCACTTTCTAGGTAAATATTAATATTATTAGAATAACTTCTTACCATATTTAAAACTAAATCTGTAAATAAAGCATTATTTTCTTTTTGGTCAGCGAGTTCTAGTATTAAATATTTTCCTCTATTTTGAAAAACATAAAGAATTTGTCTCAATGTAACTATCTGTTGTTTTTGAACACTACTTCCAACATTAAAATATAAAAAATCTTTTAAAGTAAAGTCATCTATTTCATTAACACCATTTGTAAATAACTTTACAATATCATCACTTAAGGTAATAATTTCCTTATCTTTAGTCAAATAAAGTTTAAATTTAAATCCATCTATATATGGAGCATTAAGTCCTAAATAAATAGCATCTAATGTATTGCTAGCAACATTTTTAGTAGATGCACCACCATTTGCAATTACTTTCATAGCATCCTCCCTTTAATAAAATTTTATGATTTTATTTCTTTTAAAATTCTAAAAATTATGCTATAATATGAGACAGAAAAAGAGGGTGGTGTTTTACATGTTAAAAGATATAAAAGGTGTAGGACCTAGAGCTTTAACACTTCTTTCTAAGATAGGGATAAATACAGTAGATGATTTAGTTACTCATTATCCTTTTAGATATGAATTTTTAGTTAGAGGGAATTTAGCCGAAACAAATGATGGAGATCATATAATTATAGATGGGAAAATAGAAAGTAGTCCAATATTAGTTAGATTTAAAGCAGGACTTAATAAGATGAACTTTCGTCTTGTAACAAATAGTGGGGTTGTTGGAGTATCAATATTTAATAGAGCTTTCTTAAAAAGTCAACTTACTGTTGGTACAACTGTTACTGTTATAGGTAAGTTTGATAAGCCTAAAAATGTAATAACAGCATCAGAAATAAAGATGGAGTCTTTATCTAACAAAGTAAAGATAGAGCCAGTCTATCATTTAACTAGTGGCCTAACTAATAAAAATATGGCTTTATATATAAATATGGCTTTACTTAGTCAAAGTAAAGAAATACATGATAGTATCCCTTTAAAGTATCAAGAAAAGTATAATTTTTCTAATAAGAGACTTGCTTTAAATATAGTACATAATCCACCTAGTAAAGAGAAATTAAAAGAAGCGATGATTAGACTTAAGTATGAAGAATTATTTGAGTTTATGTTTAAGATTAACTATTTAAAAGAAGAGAATAAGAAAGTAAATAGTGGAATTGAAAGGGATATAGATGAATCTAAAGTAAATGATTTTATTTCGCATCTTCCATATGAACTTACAAAAGACCAAAACACTGCTGTTAACACAATTATTAAAGATTTAAAGAGTAAGAGTAGAATGAATAGGTTATTACAGGGTGATGTTGGTAGTGGTAAGACTATAGTTTCTTTTATAGCAATGTATGCAAATTATTTAAGTGGCTATCAGAGTGCTTTAATGGCACCTACTGAGATACTTGCAACACAGCACTATAGTAATTTAAAAGATATCTTTAAAGATTATAACTTAAATATGGCTTTACTTACAGGATCAACTCCTAAAAAGGAAAAAGATTTAATCTATGAAGAGTTAAAAAATGGTGATATTGATATAATCGTTGGAACTCATGCCTTAATTCAAGAAGATGTTACTTATCATAACCTTGGTTTAGTTATTACAGATGAACAACATAGATTTGGAGTTAACCAAAGAGCTAATCTACAGAATAAAGGACAAAAGCCTGATACTTTATATATGAGTGCAACACCTATTCCTAGAACTTATGCTTTAACTATTTATGGAGATATGGATGTATCTACTATTAAGACAAGACCTAAGGGTAGAAAGAAAATTAAAACTGTAGTTAAGAATAATAAAGAAATTAAAGATGTCTTAGAAATGATGTATGAAGAATTAAAACAAGGTCATCAGATATATGTTATCGCACCACTTATTGAAGAAAGTGAAAACAGTGATTTAACTAATGTAAATGACTTAAAAGAAAAGATGACCCTTGCTTTTGGTAGCAAATATAAAATAGATTTAGTTCATGGTAAAATGGCTAGTGCTGCAAAAGAGTTAATTATGAATGAATTTTTACAAAATAAAGT
>CALVQY010000092.1 GCA_944358355.1 uncultured Bacilli bacterium
GTTGGAATTGATGTTTGCAATATCTCAATAGTTATATCTTCCTTAATTTTAGATAACTTAACTAACCATAGGATGAGAGTATAAAAATATTTGCAATAAGTTAGAAAATGGCGAATTATATCCAATTTGCTATAGATGTTGTCATTGTAGAAATGATTTATTAGTAGAGAATAAGAAAAATTATAAAATATAGGAGGTTTGTTTTATGAATAGAGAACGCTTAGATGAAGAAAAAAAATATTTAGAAAGAACAAAGAAATTAATAGCAGAAGAAATTACTTACCAAGAAAAAGAAATACGAGAAATACCTAATCGCTACACAAAAAGATATGCTGATACTGCTGGTGGGGATGAAGATTTAATTGCAAACTTGCAAAAAATTGCTATACAAGCATTGCATAAATTAGAGAGAATGCCAAATAACCCATATTTCGGAAGAATTGATTTTACAGAAGATGGTAAAGAAAAGCTTAATAAAATTTATGTTGGTAAAACAACAATAAGAGATGAAAATGATATTGTTGTAACTGACTGGAGAGCTCCAGTATGTTCTTTATATTATGATCAAAGTTTAGGTAATGTTAGTTATAAAGCACCAAAAGGAGAAGTATTTGGTAAATTAAGTTTAAAAAGTCAAATTATTATAGATAAAGGTGAGCTTATTGATGTTAGAGATACTGATTTGGTTACTGATGATGAACTATTATTACCATATTTAACAACAAATGCAGATGCTAGATTAAAAAACATTGTCGCTTCAATACAATCAGAGCAAAATGCTATAATTAGAAAACCATTAAATAAAAATATTATTGTGCAAGGTGTTGCAGGAAGTGGAAAAACAACAGTTGCTTTGCATAGAGCAGCCTATCTTATTTATAATGAGGATAAATATACTGCTGAAAATTTTATTATAATAGGTCCTAATAAATATTTCTTGAACTATATTTCAGCTTTATTACCAGATTTGGATACTGAAAATATAAGTCAATTTACATTTGAAGATTTTTCTGCTTATTTCTTTGGCGATAAAATTAGAATTAATAATTCAAAAACGATAACAGATAAAGATGAGATAGAGGCTTTGAAATTTAAAACAACTTTAGATTATAAAATGTTAATTGATAATTATATATCAAGTTATGTTGATAAAACAATTAGTGGTGGAATTAAAATAGATGATTATGAAATAATATCAGAAGATACTATTAAATCTTATTTTGTTAATGTTAATGGTTTTTCAAAGGTTGCTACTAATATTCAAAAAATATTAGTTAAGAAAATAAAGGATAATGATGAACGATTATATGATTTAATAAGGCAAAAATATAGTGACCAATTATCAGCTTTAGAAAATGGTAGTAAAGAAAAAATTGAAATTCTTAATAAACTAGATTCAATAAAAAAAGAATTAAAGACTGGATGTTCTAAAACTGTTAAAGACTATTTTAAACCATTAAAATTAAATTGTTTAAATTTATATAAGGATTTTATTACCAACATAAATGATATGCCTAATTTAAAGAAGCAAACATTAAAATCAATTAAAAGTAAAGAGTTTTGTTTTGAGGATTTGCCTGCTTTATTTTATTTTGATATGGTATTTAATGGTACGGAAAATTTGGGATTTAATAAATATGCACACGTAATCATTGATGAAGCACAAGATTTAGGTATGTTTCATTATTGGGTATTAAAATCAATATTTAATAATGCGACGTTTTCTATTTTTGGAGATCAAGCTCAATCTATCTATCCAAGCAGAGGTATTGAATCTTGGGAAGATGTAAAGACTGAAGTATTTAATGATAACTGTGAAGTATTAAATTTAAATAAAAGTTATCGTACAACTATGGAAATTACTAATTCTGCTAATCATATTTTAGATTATTTGGATCTTACAGAAGCTCAACCTGTTATTAGAACTGGTTATAATGTAGAATATTATAATCAAGATACTTCTAGTATTAATGATAAGATTTTAGACTTAATATGCAATTATAATGAAAAAGGATATAAATCAATTGGTATCATATGTAGGAGTGAGGAAGAATGTTTAGAAAAATACAGTTATTTAAATAATGAGGATATAACATCTTCACTAATTAGTAATGAAGATTCAGAATATAATGGAGGAATATGTGTTTTGACTAGTGAACTTTCTAAAGGATTAGAATTTGATGGTGTGATTATTACAAATGCTTCAGAAAAAAATTATTCTTCAGAAAATTTGATTGATATGAAATTGTTATATGTTGCAATGACTAGGGCTTTGCACAGTTTAAATATTTTATATACTGATCAATTGACGAGACCTTTATCAAATAATATGAGTAAAGAAAATGGTAAAGAATTGATTAAAAAAATATAAAAATTTTATACTAAAGATTATAGAGTAGTTATAGATATTATAATTTTACTAATTTGTTTATATTGAATTTTAATATTTAGCTTTGGATTTGTTAATAATTTGAAATTATGTTATAACAATATTATAAATATATTTAAATTGTTGTGGTGTAGGGTAAAATGGGATTAAAAATTAATTGGTATAAAAATTGTGAATGTTGTACTAGATTAAAACACATTAGAAATAATGAGCATATGTAAAAGTATGTTCATTTATTTTGCAAAAAAAAACGATTTAAACCTTATAAAATAAGGAAAAAATCGGTATTATCTCATGGCAGGGGCGGAGAGAATCGAACTCCCATCAAAAGTTTTGGAGAAAAATTTTAAAATCTCTTGAAATGCTTTGAAACGTAGTGAAATCAAAGAATTTCCAAGTATTTCAACAGATTTAGAATATCTTTATTTTTTTAACTTTTTTGGGTCATTTCGAACAAAGTGGCACAAAAGTGGCACAAGCTCATTTCTGTTTGATTTTTCCTGTGGCACAAAAAATAAAACCAAATGTCATAGCCCTAGACCAATGGACACCCTAACGTATTAATCAATTAGAGTGTCACATAGTTCTTTAACACAATATAATTTTATAAAGTATATTCTTTCTTCTTCAGAAAGAGGGGCAGAATTCTTTTTAAAAATCTCAAGTAACTTTTCATAATGACCATTAATACTATCATGGCTTGCTACAATCATATCATCTTTAGATACAGTAGTTAGATTTAAATCAATACCATTAATTTTAGCAAGTTCTTCGATAAATTCTCTTTGAGATCTACCATTGCCCTCTCTAAAAGGGTGCAAAGCATTAATATCTGCAAATAATTCAACTAACTTTTCTAATTTGACATCATAATTATATTTATTAAAATATTGCTCTTTTTTTAATTTGTTAAAAATATCATTAGCAAAAGAATCAATATATTCGCATAAACAAAATAAATCTTGTTTAGCAATATTACAGTTTCTGACATCTCCAGCCCATCTATAAATATCTTGAAAAAGAAATTTATGAATAGATTTTAAATGATTGAAATCAAAATGTCCTT
>CALVQY010000093.1 GCA_944358355.1 uncultured Bacilli bacterium
ATCAAATCTGCACACAGCAGCTCAAAGACACTGTCCTGTTCTATTCGCATAAGCGCAAATGAAAGTGCCCATCTCCCATCCATACGACGGCCTTTTGAAACCGCAATGGATTTTGAAGTTTGAAGCAGTTCCGGCTCTTTCTCAGATACAATCACTAAAGCTTTCTGATCGATCTCTTTGTAGCCGACATGCCACTCCAAAGGGTGCTTCACTTCTACCTGTATGTATCCGCCATCATAATAACTGATGGATTTCCATTTCTTATGGAGATATTCAGCTGTAATCTTCATTCGTCTTCTTCCTCATCCGGATCCATCCAGTTTCTAAGTTCCACCATATTGACCATATAGTTCGCAGTACGAATCCCTGTGCCTGTATCCGGAAAGCCGACACCAAGAGCGAATAAATACGGAGGGACATTTTTATTCGTAGACTCCTTTTCATCCAAACGTGTCTCAATAATATGCAGCATCAGCAGAGGACTGCGTTCTTTGATCAGATAGGCACTGTCTGACATATGCTTATCGTCATTTTGCTCTTTGAATCGGCGCTTGGCTTCTTCGATTTCTTTCTCAGAAAGTCCAACCTTTGTGCATCCGCCTGAACCGACCTTAACCTTGGTTCCGCTGATTCGAATCATCTTATCATCAGCAATAACAGTACGGCGCTCGGTGGCTTTAATTGGCAAGACCTCGCTTCCGCATTTCAATCCGGCATCATACGCGGAGCCTTCGCCATCGGCAACAAGTGCAACATCCCATGTTTCATTGCCCATTTTCTCATCGACATATTCCGCCAGCGCTCTTCCTTGGAATGCCAAGTGCCACGGATGGGTTTCAAAAGCCAACAGCAGCTGCACAATCATTTCCTTGGGTACTCCGCGCCAGTAATAAGGCTTTTCCTTCATATCACGCGTGCCTGCTTCTGCAAGGTGATCAACAAACTCTTTGAATGCAGTTTCATTGGATTTGAGAATATCCAGATTAGCCTTCAACCTCGGTGTTTCAAGAAGTTTACCGGAGACAGTGACGGGACGGCTTACCTGTGTGGCAGAACGCATCTTGTTGCGTGCTGTCGCAATCAGCGAATTCGGATCCTGACGAACCTTTAAACCGAATTCCATCGGTGTCTGGTTCGCCAGTTTCATCTTTGCAATTTCGTCCTTAAGTTCATTGGCAGCTCTCGTGATATAACCATACCAGTCAATCGCTTCTTCGGACATCCAAATGCGGAAAAGATCGTCGTAGTTTGGACGATAGCCGAACCACCGTCCCATCTGCAGAAGGGTATCATACATCTGCGATCTGCGATAGAAATAGCTGACACCTAAACCTTCCAAGGTCAATCCTCTGGACAGGCTGTTTCCGCCAATTGCAATTACCCTGAGGCCATCATCTTTATGATTGAAATAATCCAAACTGGTTGCACCGGTTTTTTGGTTTACAGCCCGTGCTGCGATAGGCGCAACGGCTCGATTGAGGTATTTCGTACATATTTCGTCCCAACTCACGCTGCTGATTGCTTCCAATTTATGCTTGTCCCAAACTTTATGGAGGTAACGAAGATTGCTGATTTTCTCACGCTGGGCAGAAGGCAGTGCAGCGTAATTCTGCACGTCAGATTTCATCTGAACGAGCCATTCATTTACCGCCTCGGCGATGCGGTTCTGAACGTCAGTGAATCTGCTGACATGGATCATCATCGACCGATGTTCTGTATAGTCTCCTCGCAAATCGCGAATCGCATTAAACATCAGAAAATACGCCATAGCTTCATACAGACTGGGCGGAAGTGCATCAACTTCGAGATCTTTTTTGTGGGTAAACGGGAAAAACAAATCCATCTCATCACGCCGCAGCGGGATAAGTGCATTTGAAAAGCTGGGCTCATCACCAAAAATTTTGTCTGCTCCAATATAGTTGGTAGGAGGAGCCAGTGAATAGATGAAATCCCTCGGGAACAAATCATCGCCTATCATCTCATCTTCCGTTTCCGGATTAATGAAAATGTTAGCGAAGGGGGTTGCAGTAATGCCAAGGTAAGATGCTTGATAGAACTCATGAAGCAGCTTTCTGATACAGGCGTTGATCGCAGCAGGGCTGTCGTCCTCGCTGCGGGTGTTTACCGACGCATTATCAGCTTCATCGTCAATCAGCAGCATAGGAAGCATAATCTTGCCGGTGGTGTCATCTCTGCTTTTAGACAGCCATTTAATTAAATTGTTTAGAATTCGCTTATTCTTTTTTACAACCAAAACGACAGGATCAGAAACACTCTGGAGATTCAGATCGTTGCTTTTCAGAACGTTTATATCGAAATCCTTAGAGACAGATGTGAACGCAGCGATGCGCTTCTGCACGCCATAGCGTCCAACACCTACAGGAAGATTTTTAATTTCCTGTTCAGCCTTCGGATCCAGATAATATTCACTTTTGCGTCCGGAGAACTCAGCATCCAAGCGAGACTGTGTCTGCTGGCGCAGATTTTCCATCATACCTGCCAGAACAATAATGATCCTATATCCTGTATCAGCAGCTTTATTGCTGATAGCTGTATAGTTAGCTGTTTTGCCAGACTGAACATCCCCCAATACAAGTCCGCGGCGCTGGAAGGGCTCGCTGCTTTCTGGATCGCCAAGCAGATCAACAATTTCGTCGGAAACTTTGTCCAGAGTAGCAGTAACACGCGGGTTCCAATGCTTGATTTCTTCAAGATACTTTTTATAGCGGCTCCAGAAGAAGAAATCTAAATCCGCTCTTCTCGCCGGGAGCCAAGATTTATGCGGAGTATTCCTGTCGTTGATAAACACGCCCACATCCATCTGAATAACAATCGAAGCACGAAGCCGAACCAGAATGTCAGCAAATTCATCATCCGTCACCGCAAATGCGCTCATATTCGCACGCATGGTCTGCGCCAAATTAATAAACTCCTCCTCGGTGGGTGGGACTTCTTTATACTGTGTACTGACTGCTGCAGAAATCACATTCTCAAGCATCGCAATATTGGGATTAGACATTAGCTCTCCTCCTCTGCTTTTAAATCATGAAGCACATCGGGGTACAAGCAGAATGGCTCGGTGTGCTCAAGTCTTTCCAGCATCTCCAGTCTAAGGATGCTGCTCGGCACAGCAGATAACATTTGCTCCAATGTTTTCCGCATTTCCGCTTCTTCTATTTCGGTATCATTTTCGATCTTTTCATCATTATTCAAATCAACATACAGCTGGTTCAGAGGGATGCTGCGTTCAATATACCGAAGCAGACTCTCAAGTTTCGTACGGGCTTCTGGAACATCTGCAATAATCTGATCCACCAGCGGGTGGTCACGATTGATCTCATAGGCAACACCGCTGCCCGGAGTTTTCAGCCTCGTCCATATATGCTCTACTGTATCAGAAGTCTCTTTTTTCCCTCTGAATGTCCAAGTCCGCTTGCTCTTATCTGCAATACGATCAATCACAATTTGAAGGTTGTTTCTCACTTCAGCAGGAGGAATAGCGTGTGATTTCTTGATATCAAGCGTCCAAAGATCATCCAAATCATTTGGGATATCAACCATCACACGAGCCAGTTTAGAGAGGTCTCCCTGTCTCATCATGCGGAACCACGTTCCCCAGATCAAAAGGCGCTTGTTTCGGTATACATAAAAGCCCTGCTGCTTCCGAATACCTTCTTTTCCGCCAAGCTGATTTTTTTCCTCTTCGGTCATCTTGGATATGTGCGGCAGAATATAGGGCTTAACCAGAATCTTTTTTCCTCGGATAATCAACGTTTCGGTGTCCATTGCCTGCGTGCTTTTCTTCAGCAAAAAAGGATCTGCTGCTTTTATTTTTACACCGTTGAAAAGAATTTCCAGCCGTTTGATGCCTGCTTCGCCGGATAGATATCTGTGAAAAACAAGCCCCAAATGCTGTCTAACATCGTCCATTTTCCGGCCAAGCGATTTTTCATAATCGACTTCGCCCATAAGCAGACGATCAAGATTCTGCCATACGACCAGTGTGCCGTTTTCCTGCTCTTTCAAATCAGCGATATGCGGGACCTTTTCAAGGTCGTCTTCATCGAGAACGAGGAGTGACCATTTCCCTGTTTCAATGACATAATCTAAATCCCATCGTCTGCCGATTATGGTATTGCCCTGTTTGCTGACCACGGTGAGCACGCGGCACTGAGATAACGAAGCGGTTTTTAAGCCCAGGCCATAACGCCCAAGATCTGAAGCGTCACGCATATCGGTTGGACTTTTGCTGCCATACTGCATGGCGACATCAATTTGCGCATCATCCATGCCGGAGCCATTGTCTAAGATGCAGACATAGGCATCATCGACCGGGAAAAAGAACAGCTGAACTTTTCCGGCTTTTGCCGCAATGCTGTTATCGATAATATCAGCAATGGCAGCTTCCAAGCTGTAACCAATTGCCCTGGTGGATTCCATAAGCACAGGTGCAAATGGAGGCGTTTCCCTAACTTGCATATCCGCTATCCTTCCTTAATCTGTCTATTACGTTATCCCGATTATGAGGACTTCCGCAAATGACATTATCGCAAAATTACTGACCAAAAAAACGGACTCATCTCTCCGCTTTCTCTTCTGGTAAAAACTCCATAATATCACCGATATCTGCGCCCAACACAGCACAGATCTTATTGAGCACCGTAAGTGTAACTTCCTCATCGCGCCTCAATCGGGTCATGGTATTTGGCGCAATCCCAGCAGCTTTTCTCAAATCCGCTTTACTCATTTTTCTATCAACAAGTAATTTCCAAAGCTTGTTATATGAGATAGCCATTTCCCGACCTCCAACTACAGATATTGACACAATTATACGTTGTTTTAGGTCATAAAGCAAGAGACTTTCGCACTGAATTGCGAACATCTCTTGCTTCAGCACATGAAGATTATACAGTCTGAAGCACCAGCTGGTTGTGTTCTCTTGGTATCATCTCATTTCTCTGACTGCAGCTGAGGTTTATCAAAAATACAGGGTTTGGGAGTATCCCAAATGATAAAATGCACGATTGGACAGAGGGGACAGCGAATGCATTTTCCGGTGTGTACGGACACCGGCTGTGCTTGCTATTCTTCATATTCCCTGATCCGCGTTTTTCAAATTGTCCTGTTTATCGGCT